>JAOQAA010000008.1 GCA_025963815.1 Capsulimonas sp. | reverse complement strand
GGAAGAGGTCCGGCCACCAGTTCTGGTTCGGCGCGTTCCAGACATACGAGAAGGTGTCCACCGTCAGGTGCTTCTTTCGTTTGCGCAGCTCTTTGGAAAGGTCGGTGATGAACGCCAGGTAGACCGTCTTATCCTTGTCCGTCTCTTCCGGCCCTTCCAGATCGATATCGATCCCATCCAGCCCCAGGCGCTCCATCTCGTTCGCCAAATTTTTCACAAAGTCATCTTTGTGATCGGCGAATGCGGCTCGCGCCAGCGGCCAATCCCATTTTACCGCGCCATTATAAACACACAGCATCACGCGTATGCCGTGCGCGTGTCCCCAGTCGCGCAGATCGGTAACAACCGCGTCGTTCACACCCGGATTTGTGGCGTAAGCGACACCTCCGTCGATTGTCGGCGTCCAGAATTGGAGATCCAGATGTGTGATTGCATTTTGCGGTCCGGCGTCGCTGTATGTGGACATGAGAGCCGTTTTGGATTCGGCGATGGCGTACGGCGGAACCCAGATCGCGACGGGGTGCTTGTAGGCGGAGAACTTGGCGTCCGGTGCGGCATGCGCGGCTTGCGGATTAGACAGCGCGGCAAGCGCCCCTATGACGCTCAAGGCAAGAATGACTGAAGAATATTGGTTAATCATGAGGAGGCCTCCGTTAAGAATCCAGCAAAATAAACTCAGCTCGCTCTGCCCCGATAAGTATCCGTTGTCCGCCGCGAAACGTTAAGAAGAGAAGAAAGTCAGATGGGGCTGCTATCATCGGTGAGTAGCTGTGGTTCATAGTTTCCGCGAGAATTGCAGGTGAAGGGACGCCGCTGATGAAATCAAGACAGCTATCCTCGTCACGGGGCATCTCTGGGTCTCTTGCGCTGATCTCAAATTGGTGAACATCATAGCAATCGATCGCAAACTGATACGCGGGATACTTTGAGTCGCCCTGGTAATTGTAATTTTCCCAGGCAAGACGAACCGATGCACCAAGAATATTCTGGGATATGGACGTCAGATAAGAATCATGCAGGTTCCACAGCACGCCGAAGGCTTCCACCTCGATTCCTATCCCGTCCTTGCCAACAATATGAAAGTTAATGAGCTTCATGATAATTCTTGAACTTTTATGTCTTATCCCGCCGCTTAACCGATGGGTGTAGTCGGCCCGCCCGGAAATCGATCGAAACGGCGAGGGAATCGGTGATTCGGACGCGGCAGCCGCGCCCAGCGCAGATCGTCACATGCGATGGAAAACCAGTAGCCTCCGTGGAAGAGAAAGCGATGCTCGATGCGGCCATCCTCCGTTCTGTCCACTTCGTGACGGTGTATGGATGGGCCGTAGGTGTATCTTCCACTGACCCCAGTCGAGCGTGTGATGTAGGCCAGTGTTCGTTCACTTTCGGGTGAGATGTCGGCGCCATGATAACGCAGCGCCAGATCGAAGTCGCCCACGAGACTGTCTCCGCCCCGCAATGTCAGCGCGAGAATATTGCGTCTTTTGTCGTGCCGGACCAGCGTGATATAAGCGTCGTGCACGCCGGGAAGCCGCGCCAGCTTGAGGAGATCGGCGCCGAGCTTATCCTCCAGTTCTTGAAGGCGGCTCGCGTAGCCCCGATGCGCGGCGTCCGGCCATTCGCCGACTTCCGGCGTCTCATCGTCATCGTCAGGATACTGGGATTTGTACCAGTCTAGGGTGAAGTATTTCATGGTATATTTCTAAGTAGGCTGTTGACTTATCCCGCCGCCAGTGTCAGTCCGTAGACTGTTTTTGCCCCAGCTGATTTCAGCGCCGCCGCGCACTCATTCAAGCTGCTGCCAGTTGTGGAAACGTCATCCAAAAGTAAGATCGTTTTTCCAGTGATTGCGCTGGGATTGCGTATTGCGAATGCGCCGATGAGATTGCTTTCGCGCGCGCCGGAGGCGAGGCCGACCTGGGGGCGAGTGTTGCGGGTGCGGTACAGCGATTTGGCGTCCATGGGAATACCCAGCTCTTGAGAGAGCACGCGGGCGAGGCGCTCGCTCTGGTTGTAGCCGCGCACACGCTGGCGGGCGGGGTGCATGGGGACGGGGACGATTAAATCGAAGGGCGTTTCGAATAGGTCGCCGGTTTGCAGGTGCTGGGCGAGGATGTGCCCGAGGGGCTGAGCGAGCTGGGGGCGGTCCCGGTATTTGAACAAGTGGATGGCGTGGCGCAGGACGCCGTCGTAGGCGCCGAGTGCGCGGGCGCGGTCGAAGGCGGGTGGGCGGGCGGAGCAGTGGCGGCAGGCGTCGGCTTCACCAGTGCTCAGGCCGCATCGGACGCAGGCGGGCGAGGGCGGTGGGGTGATTGCGGCGAGGCAATCCTCGCAAAGCGGCGGGACGCCGAGCAGGCCGCAGACGACACATTTGGGTGGATAGAGAAGGGAAAGGAATGGACCCGCGGCGGCGTGGATCAGCCGCCGCGCCGTGCGCGTCAGGGTGGGGACGTGCGCGGCGCGGGGCTGGGGATTCACACGGAGGCCTCGTCCAGCGCTTCGAAGAACGAGATGTTGCGGAACTCGCGGTAACGTGCGCCGATCTCGGCATGGGTGAGGGTGCGCATGCGGTTCAGCGAGAAGTCTTCGACATTGAATGACGCCAGGACGCTGCCGTAGACGACGGCTTGGCGCAGGGTCTGCGTGTTCGTGTTGTTCTGCTGCGCGACATAGCCGATAAAGCCGCCCGCGAAGGTGTCGCCGGCGCCGGTCGGGTCGGCGATGTCTTCCAATGGGTAAGAGGGGGCGGCGAAGTGATCGTCGCCGCTGAAGAGCAGCGCGCCGTGCTCGCCCTTTTTGATGATGACGGTCTTGGGACCTAGCTCTTGCAGCGCTTTCGCCGCCTTGACCACGCTGAGCTTACCAGTGAGCTGGCGCGCCTCGGCGTCGTTCATAAAGGCGATGTCCACGTGCTTCAGGACTTCGATCAGCGCGTCGCGCTTGCCTTCGATCCAGAAGTTCATCGTGTCGCAGACGGTCAGTTTGGGCGATTTGACTTGCTTGAGCACATCGAGCTGCAGTTCCGGGTCGATGTTCGCGAGGAACACGTATTCGGCGTCCTGGTGGCTGGGAGGGAGCTTGGGCTGAAAGTCCGCGAAGACATTGAGCTGCGTGTCCAGCGTGTGCGCGATGTTCAGGTCGAAATCATAATAGCCGGCCCAGCGGAAGGTCTTGCCGCCGGCGATCGTCTGCACGCCGCTGATGTCGATGTTGCGCGATGCGAGGAAGTCGAGATGCTCCTGCGGAAAGTCGTCGCCGACCACGCCCACGATCTGCACGGGCGAGAAGAACGACGCCGCGACGCTGGAATAATCCGCGGCGCCGCCCAGCGCGTCCGTGACATTACCGGCCGGCGTGCGCACGTTGTCGAGCGCCATGGAGCCGACAATCAAAACAGAAGAAGGGGAGTTTGTCTCGGGCATTACGAATCCTTAGGTCCAAAGATAATTTCCCTACTATGATACCAGCAAGCGGCTCAGAAGCGGCGGTTTTGCCCTTGGAATTGAAGGCGTAAAGGATTCTGAGACTCGGAAAGAGAATAAACGACTCTGGAGCTGGCGTCTCCACCCCTCGAACATTCTGTATCTGTATGAGGACTAAGCAAGTGGCCAAAATGAACCCCCAACTCATCACCAAAGATCCCGAGACATGGGCGCATGTGCTCGCGCTTTATGGAAACAAACCGTGCTGGCGCTCCCGTCTTCACTCCCATCTGCCGCAGGCAATGCGTGAAAATCCACGTCTTCTGATGCCGCTGCTGCGCAAATGTCTCTCCTGTCCCGAGGCGTTTGCCGATGCGCTTTACGTCTCTTCACTGTTTCCCGAGCTCACCCCACAGGTCGTGCAGGCCTTGCAGCAGCCCGAACTGCGCGGCGTCGTGAGCCGCGAGCAGATGATGAGCAGCCTGGCCTGTCTCTTCGGCGTCACATTCCACCCAAAAGCGTTTCTCACAAAATCTTCCGGCGATCAGGCGCGCATCTGTGCGCGTGTTCGGTCCGAATTCGCGCGGCGTTTCGCTTCTGATTTCGACGCCGTTTTCACCTCCGATCGACTGAGCTTTGAAAGCGCGGCTCCCCCGAACGATGGTCCTAGCGGTCAGACACTGCGCCGATCTTATTAAATTTCCGGGAACATCTTCGGCGGCTCCCCCGTCCTTCACCCATAGGAAAACGGACGAAGGGAGTAAAACGATGTCCAACAAAAAAATCTTTATCGCTCTGGCGCTCGGCGCCAGCTTACTGACGGGGGCCGTGAGCGCCCGGGCCGATCACTGGGTCAATGGCCGTCTTGTGACGACGGAAGACGAGCAAAAGCAGCAGCGCTGGGACGCCACGCATCGCGGGCAGACGATGACCGACGCGCAGCGTCGTGACCGTTCCAATCAGACGCGTCTGGAGCAGGATCGCCGCCGTCGTTACGCCGAAACGCAGCAGCGCGATCATAACAATCTGACGCGTACAGAGCAGGACCGGCGTCGCCGTTATGCTGAGACACAGCAGCGCGATCGTGAAAACCGAGCGCGTCTGGAGCAGAATCGCCGAGATCGCTACGCCGAATCACGTCGTGATGCTGGGTACGAGCATAGTCAGGCTGTGGACGATCGCCGCCGCGAGATCGCCCGGCAGCAGCGTCAGACCGCAGAAAACCGCCGCCGCGAAATTACGCAGCGTGTGCGCTTGGATCAGGAACGCAAGGCCCGCTACGCCCAGTCGCGTCGTGAGGCGGGTTACGAACATAGTTTGGCCGTGGAGAATCGGCGCCGTGATATCGCTCTTCAGCAGCGCACCGCGCAGGATCGTGAGCAGCGCGCGCGTCTCGTTCAGCAGCAGCGGCAGCGCTATCTCCTCGCCGCGCGCGAGCGTGAGGCGGCCCACCAGCGCGACTTGAACTCCCTGCGCCGACGGACTGCCGATAACCGCTCGCAGCGCGAAGCGGCGCATCGTCAGGATCTGGACGCCCTGCGCCGACGCACTGCTCAGGATCGGCAGCGCCGTGAGAGCCTCGTCCAGCAACAGCGCCGTGAAGCCGATCATCGATACGCGCACCGCAATCGCTAAGACAAGTTCAGCGCCATAGCGAGATCAGTTAACTGATGTTACGCAATTCAATGGCCGGCGACTGGAAGTCGCGCCTTCAAGAGCGCAGAAGTCCGCCTGCGCGGACTACATGATCCCTGACGGTATCGTCTGATGCAATGCAACCCATCAGACGCATCCGTTCCCGACAATGTAACCCACGCAGGTGGGTTTCCGCGCACTTGAAGGCGCGACTTCCAGTCGCCGGATTCTGTCGTATTGAATTAACCATCGACTGTACGGTTTGCGTAACATGAGCAGTTAAAATGAAAACGCCCCGCCGCATCACTGCGGCGGGGCGTTTTTCGTTTTGTCGTCAGAGAGTAAATTCGTTCGGCCACAGATCAGCGGCGGCGCGGCGCGCTTGCTCTTTCAGCCGCGCGTAGCTGGGCGTATCGAACAGAAGATAGACGGTGTCCTGATTTTTGACTTCTTCCGAGTGGGGCAGCCAGACATAATCGCAAACATACGTATGACGCTTGGCGGAGGATTCCAGAAACCATCGGAACTGTGTCAGCACTGGATACGACGCCTTCGCATCCAGTGAGTTGTCCTGAGTTTTGCGCCACTCCATCAGCAGCGCGTGCAGTGCGGCTGGCGAAAAGTGGATCGACACTTCTGGGCGCGTCTCGCCGTCCATGCGCGACGCCAGAAGCGCATCGGCGACATTCAGCCGCAGGCTTCCATCAAAGTGACGGACAACCTCCGTCCGAGAGATCTCATCGACAACATAAAGCATGGACCATGTCTCGGAATCTTTGTTCGGCGCCACCTTACTCCTCCTGCGCACCCGGTTCGACGCGTGCTCTTTCCTTAATCTTGCTGTTTGCTTGATCGTACCCATGATGGATGCTTCGGCACACATTTCCCTGATCCGATTTTTATGGCTGTGCAGAGCCGGCAAAACTATTGTGATTTTGTGTGGACAGATGATGGAAGTATGGAATAAAGAGTCGTTGAGCCTGAAAATGCGCGTCTCGGGATCTCAGGTGGGCGGTGAAGCGTCGCGGGCGGGGCCGCGGAGGAGCGGGAACTTTGCAGATCAGCAACAGCACGGATATCTCAAAACACGAAACCGGCGTGCGCCTGCCGATACGCCAATGGTATTGCGACGCGCTGAGCGTGCTTCGGCGGATGATGCTGGTGGAAACCGGCCCCCCGAGGCAGCGCAGCCTGAACGACGTTGAGTATCATTCGTCATCGGCGCGGCGCAGCGCTAAGCGCCGTCATCCCGCGCCGTCCCCCTGCGCTTCGCAGCCTGGCGACGTCTCGCAGCATGAGCAGATTCAAAACTTTGCGATGGCGGCAATGATCTCCCAGATGCAGAGCCTTACGCAGAAGATCGAAGCGGCGGCGCAGCGCGTGGAGGAAGTTTCCGACAAAGCCGAAGCCGCCGAACAAACGGCGCTTAAAATGGCCGAACTGACCGCGCTGGCCGCGACCGAACTCGCCGCCTTCGCCGCGACCGATCAGGCGAAGATCATCGGCTTTCGCGAAGCGCCCCGTCGGCGGGGTAGTTACGGATATTCACCGAACATGGATGCCTGACGAGCCGTCGCGGCAGTTAAGACGGCTCATCAACTCACGATGAGATGACGACGGCGCGGAGCCGTCCGCCGGCCGCCGACCCCGGGGCGGACTTCACGGCGATCTCGATGCGCCCGTTTCTGCCGGGAAGCACGCTGCTTACTTCCTTCACAGTTTCTTTAACCCCAGTTGATTCTTGATTGATATCCGCGAAAAGAGTTTTCCCGTTGATGGAAACGGACTGCCGTCCTCCTGCGGGAAAATACAGCCGGAGGGTGTAGGCTTGCCCCTTCGGCGTCATCGGCAGCGGGATTTGATAAGTGAAACTGCCCTGCCTCGCCGACATAGTAAGTTCTTCGTTTCCCGGAAGAGGGACAGCTGTTCCGCCTTCGAAGTAACAATCCCCAATGAACTCTCCGGCGTCTGCTCCACCGCAATTGATGGCGACTTTGGTCGCGAAGTTTGTTTCGCGTGCGGCGTTCGCTCCGTAGGGCGACTGCGACTCCGGCAAGTCGGATCCCCGCAAAGCGCGCTTAACGGGCCGATCCGCCATCGAAAACTCAAGACTGCCTCCCTGCCGAAGATCGGAATGCTCGATCCAGAGCCGGGGGTGCTCACGCCCGTTTCGCAGGACTTTGCTAACATAGACGTTTTTCGACGAAGTGGCCGGAGCGCGCAGATGGAGCGTTTTTCCGCCAGGGGGAGTAATCCTGGCCTCTGGGAACAGCGGCGATCCGAGCACGTAAGCGGGACGTCCCGGACAGCCGGGAAAGATCCCAAGCGCCATCAGTACATA
>JAOQAA010000001.1 GCA_025963815.1 Capsulimonas sp. | reverse complement strand
CGATCAGGGCGCCGATCTCGCGGGTCGCGGCGCTGGAGCGTTCGGCGAGCTTGCGCACTTCGTCGGCAACCACCGCGAAACCTCGTCCGGCTTCTCCGGCGCGGGCGGCTTCGATGGCGGCGTTGAGGGCGAGGAGGTTGGTCTGCTCGGCGATCTGCTCGATAGTGGCGACGATGCTTCCGATCTGCTCGGAG
Source organism: Capsulimonas sp. (assembly GCA_025963815.1). Taxonomy (GTDB): domain Bacteria; phylum Armatimonadota; class Armatimonadia; order Armatimonadales; family Capsulimonadaceae; genus Capsulimonas. Next base: position 2,920 of record JAOQAA010000001.1, on the reverse strand, counting down.
GAGCTTCCCAGCGCTTCGATGACCTGCGCGGACTGCGATACGGTCTTGTGGATGCTCTGCATACCCTGGACGGCGAGGGCCACGGTCTTGCCGCCGCTTGCAGCGGATTCATTGGCGAGACCTGCGGCCCTGGCGGCGGCCTCGGCGTCTTTGGCAACGTTTTGGACATCTTGCGCGAGCTGTTTGACAAGGCCGGCGCTGTCGGCGACGCTTCGGGCCTGAGCGCTGCTGCCACGGGCGACTTCGCTGGCGCCGCGCGCCGACTGGTCGCTGGCTTGCGCCACTTCCAGCATCACGCTGCTGATCTCTTCCGTTGCGTTGCCGATTTGCTGGCTTGCGTCTGCAACCGTGCCGGACGCCTGCGAGACCTGGGCGGCGTTTTCCTGAAGACTCAGGATCAAGCGGCTGAGCGCCGACTGGGACTTTCGGAACGAGCCGACAGTCGCATGGATCCGCCCCAGCATCGAATTGAATGTGCCGGCCATCGCGCCGAACTCATCCTTGGCGACGATCACGAGTGGCTTCGTTTCTGTCACGATTGAGACTGTCAGATCTCCATGCTCCATCGCCGTGACGGCTGTGCTGAGGTTCGTAACGCATACGGCCTCCAGCGTCTCCAGCCGGTTCGACATCTGGGAAACGGAGCGGACCATGTACCGTGTGATAAAGCTCCCGATCGCGCCGCTCGCCAGAGCGATGAAGACGATCAGGAAAATTGTGGTGCGCAAACCGTCGTTCGCGGCCTTTGTGATCTGCGCGCTGTACCAGAGGCCGTGCGTGTGGTTCCATTCAGTCATTGCCGTGACGGTGTCGCTGATGGCGTGAAACTGCGAGCGCATCGGCCCGTTCAGCAGATCGACGCTTTTGTCTTTTTCGCCGCGCGCGAGCATCGGCGTCCATGTCTCCTGCTGCGTAAGGTACGCGGCCCATTGATCTTTCAGCGTGGCGTAATTTTGTTTGTCGGCGGCGTCGCTCGCGGCCTGTCCGTAGGCGTCCAGAGCCGTATTTGCTTTCGCCTGCGCTTTGGCGGCGTCGGATAGAAATTTGTCTCGATCCGTCTGCGTGCGGGAGAGGATCGCCTGAAACTCGAGCGTGCGGACATGCCGCGCGCCGACGTGAAATTCGGCGAGCCGTTCGGTGCTGGTGAGCGAGTCCGACACGATGCTTTTCGCGATGCGGCTCATATGGGTCATTAGGCCGATCGCCGCGACTCCCAGAACCGTGGTGAGCAGCACGCAAAGTCCGAAGCCGAGGGAGAGTTTTGTCGCTGTTTTGCGATCGAGAAACCAGGTCATTATCGATACATCCTTGGGGGCGATTTTATTAAGAGCCATTATTTATTCGGCGCAAAGGCGCGAGATCATTAGGGGAATGAGACGTTCCCGCACTTCCGCGAGGAGCGCCATCGGGTATACTGGAACCGATTTTCGACCATAACTAGCGAGGGACCCCATGAGCTTTAATAAGAAGACCGTCGAGGACATCGACGTCGCCGGCAAACGAGTGCTGGTGCGCGTGGACTTCAACGTGCCGCAGGACGAGACCGGCGCCATCACGGACGACCGTCGCATTCGCGCCGCGCTGCCGACCATTGAGTATTTGATCGGCAAAAATGCGCGTGTTATTCTGGCCTCGCACCTGGGCCGCCCCAAGGGCGGGCCGGAGCCGAAGTATAGCCTGGCGCCCGTCGCGGCGCGCCTGGGCGAGCTGATCCACAAGAGCGTCCCGCTTGCGCCCGACTGTGTCGGCGAGGCGGTCAAGACGCAGGTCAACGCGGTGGCTGACGGTGATGTCCTGCTGCTCGAAAATGTCCGATTCCATCCCGAAGAAGAGAAGAATGACCCGGCCTTCGCGACCGAGCTTGCGTCCCTGGCGGAGATCTTCGTCAATGACGCCTTCGGAACTGCGCACCGCGCCCACGCTTCCACGGAAGGCGTCGCGCACCACCTGCCCGCCGTCGCCGGCTTCCTTCTGAAGAAGGAACTGGACTATCTTGGCGACAATGTCAATAACCCCAAGCGGCCGTTTGTCGCGATCCTGGGCGGCGCCAAGGTGAAGGATAAGATCTCCGTTATCGAAGCGCTGCTGCCCAAGGTCGACACGCTCATCATCGGCGGCGGCATGGCGTATACCTTCTTCAAAGCTCAGGGCAAGGAGATCGGCAAGTCTCTGCTCGACGCCGGCAATGTCGAGTTCGCGAAGCGTCTGCTGGCGGAGAACGGTGATAAGATCGTTCTTCCGGTGGATGTGATCGTCACAAACGGTAATCCGTTCGGCGGCGACGTCGATTCCCTGGACTCTAAGGCGGTTTCGGTGGACGCGATCCCCTCGGATTGGGAAGGCGTGGACATCGGTCCGGTGACGATCAAGGAGTTCACGGCGGTCATTCAGGGCGCCGCGACCGTGATCTGGAACGGCCCGGCCGGTATCTTCGAGATCCCGCGCTTTGCGGTCGGTACGAGCGGCGTGGCGAAGGCGCTGGCTTACAGCAAGGCGATCACGATTGTCGGCGGCGGCGATTCGGCGGCGGCGGTCGAGCAGCTCGGCTTCGCGGATCAGATGACCCACATCTCCACCGGCGGCGGCGCGTCGCTGGAGTTCCTGGAAGGCAAGGACCTGCCTGGCGTTTCAGCGCTGCAGGACAAGTAAGTAAAAGCGGGATCGGCGCGCTCGCCGATCTCATTCTGTGAGGCGCGGCCGGCATACCGGCCGCGCCTTTTTTGTCTGTCGTGTTTTGATTGAGATTTGCGGACCAGAGAGCGAATACTCTGCAACCAAACACCCAGATCCGTGTCTTATTTTATGGCGCGGGATGATGTCCCCGTGATCATTAGAGAAGGATTACACCCAGGCCGCCGTTAACTATGCGTTCACAGCGGCCCCGGGAAGAGTTTGCGAGGAGAATGGATGAGTGTGGGAT
>JAOQAA010000718.1 GCA_025963815.1 Capsulimonas sp. | reverse complement strand
AACATCTTTGGATGCCGTCAAAGTCCACCTATGGCTTCTTCATCCACGGCGCAGGGCCGCTGCAAGGAAAATTGGATCCGTCGCAGGAAGGGATTGGGATTTCGTTCGCCATTCTCTTCGGAGTCGCCGACCCGGGGCAGGCAAAGAACGTCCTTGCGAATACACATCGATCCGCGCATGGAATCATGACCTCATGGCCGCACTTCACCCGTTACGACGACGCGCATCCCGGACGGCACAACGGTATTGTCTGGCCGCTGGTCAACGGCATGTTCGCCTGCGCCGCCGCGCAGTCCGGCCGGACCGACCTTTACCGGGACGAAGTCGAAAACGCCGCGCTGCTTGAGGGGGGCAGCGGGAACCATTTCTTTGAGATCTACAATGGGATCACGGGAGTTCCAGACGGGGGATGGCAGACGGGAGGCCAGTGGCCGTCGCAGCCGGATCAGACCTGGTCGGCGACAGCGTATCTGCGGATGATCTACTCCGGGCTGTTCGGCATGACATTCACACCGAAGTCACTGACATTCTCGCCCACGCTGCCCGCGCAGTGGGGAGCAGTCAAGCTCAGCGGCGTGCATTACCGGGAAGCCGTGCTGGACATCGCCTTGACGGGAAGCGGCCGGCGCGTCACCAAGTTTTTTTATGACGGCGCATCGGTCAGCTCACCCGCCGTGCCGGCGAGCGCCAAGGGCTTTCACACGGTCGCGATTACGCTGAGCGACTGATGCTGGGAGCGTGAGTTACCATGGGGTCATTGGCGATATCCACTTTGGAGACGTGAATGGCCCCCCGGCGGCAGATATCCTGCGGGCTTGGGGTGACATCAATCGCAAAGAGACTGCCCTTGATGCAGTCGAACCGCGCTTTCCAGCTGCCGGGACGGCCGGGGATCGTAAACCGGATCGTCGCCAGATGGTAATCGGAGTCCTGCAAGGGGAAGCAGGGGCCAGCGTTGCGCGTCGTCTTGCCCCGCTTGCGCGTGTACAGCCGGATCTCTCGGTACCCGGGACTGCGCTCGACATGGTTAACCGACCGGACCTGGTCCCGAAAAATCTGGCCGGCCTCATGCGGGAGCGCTTCATCCAGGGCGTCCAGCAAGGCGCGCTCCAGGGGAGCCAAAGGCGAAAACAGGCTTTGCAATGGGTGGAACATAGACTTCATGTTAACATCGCGGCAATTTTTAGTTCGTGGCGTTTACTACGGAGAAACTATATGATACCCAAATTTACGGGTGTTTAGACACCATAAATATTGAGATCGCCGCGTTGACTTTCGATGCGGATCAGCGCGATAATAACGCTGCATTGATGAAGTTCGGAGGAGTCCATTGAACAAGTATTCCCGCCGTGTCGCGGTCTCAACCTGGAGTCTGCATCGGCTTCTCGACAAGGCCGCGCTGCTGGACATTCCCGCTCAGGCGGCGGCGCATGGAATCGGGCGGATTGAGATCTGCCATTTCCACCTCCCCAGCACGGATGCGGCGTATCTCGCCGAGCTGAAGGCGTCGCTCGCCGACTCGCAAATCGAATGCCTGACGCTGCTGATCGACGAAGGCGACCTCACGGATCCCAGCGAAATCACACGCGGAGAACATGTCGAAACGATTGGGAAATGGATCGATGTGGCGGGTGAGATTGGCGCCGCGCGGGCGCGGGTAATTGCAGGGAAGGCATCGTCCGACGCCGAAGGAGAGGCGCTGAGGCTGAGCGAGCAAAACTTGCGCGTGCTAGCGCGGCGCGCTTCGGATCGCGGCGTGCGGGTCGTCACGGAAAACTGGTTCGCCCTGCTGGACAGTCCCGCCGAAGTGATTCAGCTTCTGGACGCGCTGGACGGGGAGGTCGGCCTGCTGCTGGATTTCGGCAATTGGAGCGGCGAACGCAAATACGACGATCTGTCGCGCATCGCGCCGATGGCGGAATCCACACACGCCAAAGGAAATTATGACGACGCCGGCAATCTGCAAAGTGATGATTACGCACGCTGCCTGAAGCTTTGCGCCGACGCCGGCTTCCAGGGTCCGCATTCACTGATCTTCGACGCCTCAGGCGATGAATGGACGGAGATCGACAAGCTGCGCGACTTCATACTGTCGGCGTCTTAAACCGTCTTTAAAATCGCCAGCCCAAATCTTCAACGGGCATCCTACGATAAGTCCAGTTGAGCTGCCGTTCCGTCAGGCGGCAGTCCACGAACCACCATGGATACGCGACGGGGTCAATGATCCGAAATGTGCGCCGATAATTTTGGATGGCGGGAAACGCAGGCGTGAACCCGGCGCGGTGCAAAGTGAGAAACAGGGCGAGAAGACGAACGCGCAGTTTGACGGCGCTCGCATTCTCCGTTGGGATCGAGAGGGTTTGGGAGAGCTCGAAAACCTCACGCTGGGCCAGATGCATCCCGACGGTGTCGATGCCCTTGAGGATACCGATCTTGTCGGAAATGTCAGCTTCCGGAAGACGAGTGGTGAGCGTCATGACGTAACGCTCGATGCTGTCCGCCCATCCTTCCTCTACCTTGCGTGCGACAATGCACAGGTCTTCCATTTTTCCATCGTGCTCCAGGTGAGCCCGCAAGTTCGTCTCCGCCCATTCCCAGCGCCGAATCAACCGGCGCGGCAGGCTGTCGGTTTCAGCGCGCGGGCAGATCCGACACAGGTTCCCGCGAACGCCCAGCAAACGGCTGTAGGCGTACTCAAGACGCTGCGGATTGGAGCGCGGGTCAAGCAGGCTCTCCACATGCCGCGCATACTCTTCCACCATCGCGCCCAGCGCATCCATGGAGATTTCGGGCGTCTCGTCCGCCCTCTGCCTCTGCTTCGTCTTTTCCACGCTCTGATCTCCGTCCGCTCGCACCAGCGCCATAAGAGTAACCTCTGTTCGGTCACTTTCCACAAAGTAACCTATCTTACTCGTATTATCGGCGTGCGGCCGCCCGCTCTCTATCTCTAATTTGCGTGAGACGCAAATATTTCGCGGCAGACCCGACTCAATCGCGGCGAACCCACCAGGCCCACGCGATCAACACGAATTGGAGGGGAAGGCGCAGCCAGAGCATCAGCGCTGGAAAATGCTGCCCGTTGATGGGCGTGTCATTCA
>JAOQAA010000647.1 GCA_025963815.1 Capsulimonas sp. | reverse complement strand
GCGCGGGAGGCGCGGCGGCGGCTTGCGGCCTTGGCGCTGCGGCGGCGTAAGAGTCCGGCGCGCCTTCATCGGCGTAACGCGGACCAGTGCTCTCCGCGCCTTCCTTCGGCCGATCTAGAGACTTGAGGTTATCCACGACCACTTCGGTGTCGCGCCGCTTTTGGCCGTCCTGGGTGACGTATTCACGCACCTGGAGCCGTCCTTCCACCGCGACAAGCCGTCCTTTTCCCAAATAATTCGCCGCGTATTCCGCGGATTGTCGCCAGGCGACAATGGAAATGAAATCTGCTTGCTTTTCCTGCCCGTTCTGTCGCGCCTCCGACGACATCGGCCGGTTCACAGCCAGTCGAAACTGGGTGACGGCGATGCCGCTGGGCGTATACTTCAGCTCTGGGTCGCTGGCCAGCCGGCCGATCAATATAACGCGATTCAAGTCCATCTCTCGTAGCTCCTTTGTCGGTTCACATTACACAGGGTCAATTACTCGTACAGGGCGATGAACGGGTTAGGCCGCAGCAGCGGCTTCTTCCGTGGTTTCCGCGGCCGGGGCGGTCTCAGCGACCGGAGCGGCGACGGCTTCGGCTTCGACGACCGGAGCAGCTTCCACAACGGGAGCGGCTTCAGCAATCGGAGCAGCGGGGGCGACCGGAGCGGGAGCGGCGACCGGCGCGGGTGCGCTGGCGGCGGACTCGCCGCGCGGCTGGCGGGCGGCGCCGGGTTCGTCGATCTCTTCCGGCTTGACGATCATGTAGCGAATTTGATCTTCGCTGATCTGGAAGATACGGCGCAGTTCCTTCTCAGCATTGGCTTCGCTGGTGAAGTTCATGACAACGTAGCGTCCGTCGGTGCGTCCCTTGATTTCGTAGGCGAGCTTGCGGTTTTCCCAGATGTCGATATTCTCGACGGTTCCGCCGGCGGTCTCGACAATCTGCTTGTACTTCCCGGTGATCGCAGTGATCTGCTCTTCGGTGCTGCCGGAATCAAGGATGTAAATGGCTTCGTATTTTCGCTTAACGGCGATGGATGGCATGGGTATGCCCCCTCTCTTTGGACTTGTATTTTGGTCCCACCCGTTCGCCACGGGGTAGGGCAGAGAGGAACAGAACCTGAAACGGCTCGGTTCAACAATCCCGCTATTATAGCACGCTGGGCATAGAATTACAAGGTGAACTTTACAGAGACATCAAACTTTTGTTCGTTTTTTACAGCCCGTAAATATCCCCGTACTTCGTTTTCAGATACGTCAAGTATGGATCCGTGTCCAGAGACTTGCCCGTGATGCGCTGAAGCAGTTCGCCCGCCGTGTACTTGCGGCCCCACTGGTGGATGTTCTCGCGCAGCCAGCCGAGCAGCGGCGCGAACTCGCCGCGCTCGATCTGGGCGGACACGCCGCCGAGGTCCGTGTTCGCCTGCGCGAAGAGCTGGGCGGAGATGATGTTGCCGAGCGAGTAGGTGGGGAAGTAACCCAGGCTCGCCATGGACCAGTGAACGTCCTGCAAAATGCCCTGCGCGTCGTCTGGAGGCGTCAGCCCAAAATATTCCTGCATCTTCGCGTTCCAGGCGGCGGGGGCGTCCTTGACCTCAAGGCGGCCTTCCAGAAGGTCGTTCTCCATCTCAAACCGGAGCATGATGTGCAGGTTGTACGTGACTTCGTCGGCCTCGACGCGGATCAGCGACGGCTCCACTTTGTTCACGGCCCGATAAAATCGCTCGGGGGCGACATCGCCCAGGGACTCGGGAAATGTGCTTTGCAAGCTGGGATAGAAGTGTGTCCAGAAGGCGCGGCTGCGGCCGACGAGGTTTTCCCAAAGACGCGACTGGCTCTCGTGGACACCCAGCGAAGTCCCACCGCCGAGTGTATTGCCGTCGTAGCGCGGCGCAACTCCCTGTTCGTAGAGGGCGTGGCCCGTCTCATGGATCGTTCCGAAGAGCGCCATCGAAAGGAAATTCCGGTCGAAGCGGGTGGTGATGCGCACATCGCCGCTCGTGAACGACGAGCAGAACGGGTGCACGGCGCGATCCTGGCGTCCGCGCTCGAAGTCGAAGCCGATCTCCTTGATCACGGCCTCGCCAAAGGCCAGCTGTTTTGCTTCGTCGAAATCGCGCTTGATGACGGAATCGTCCACGGCGTTCGGCCCGCGCTCCACAATGGCCTTGACCAGCGCAACCGAAGTCGGCTTGATGGCGTCGAACATCGCGCGCACATCAGCGGCTTTCATGCCCGGCTCATACTGGTCCAGCAGCGCGTCATAGCGCTCGCCCGTATGTCCAAGATGATCCGCCACCTGTCGCTCCAGGTCCACGATCTTTTCCAGCCAGGGCGCGAACTTCGAATAGTTGCTTTCCGCGCGCGCCTCCGCCCAGCTTTCATGCGCCAGCGCCGAGACACGGGCGATTTCCGAGACTAATTCCGTCGGAAGTTTCGCCGAATGGTCGAAATCTCGTCGGGCGATCCGCACGAACGCCGCTTCATCGGAATCCGGATCCAGGCTCTCCACGGATTTTTCCGCCGCCTTCAGCAGCCGTTCCGTCTCCGATGAAACGGACATCTCATGGGTAATTTTGGAAAGCACTTCCAGCTGTACGGCCCGGTTCGCCGCACCGCCTGCGGGCATGTGCGTCTGATGGTCCCACTCCAAAATCCCCGCCGCCGAAGCCAGGGCGCTCACTTCGCCCAGACGCTTTTTCAAGTCCTCAAATTCCTGCATAGCTCATCCTTCCCCGACGGCGCTGCCGTTCTAAACCAAGAATATTTTTTATTATAGCGCTCAATTATCAAAAGACCCTTTATTGTCGCAATCGCCGGTTCGTGCTACAATAATAACTGTCGTCTCGGCGGCAATCCAAGTACGGGAGACGTATCCTTTTGATTAAGTGGTCGCGCGTGCGACTTTACCTTTCGATCCTTTCCTGCGAGGGCCTCTTCGCGACAGGAATGGAGCGGCTTCAATTTTCCGAGAATCCGACCGACGAACAGGCGGCGGCGATCCAGAAAGTCAAACAGTGGCGGGACGCGCCGCTCTACGACTACGCCGGCGCCATGCACGTCCATTCGACTTACAGCGACGGCGCGGGTACGGTCGAGGATGTCGCGGCGGCGGCCAACGAAGCGGGCCTGGACTTCGTGCTCCTCTGCGATCACTCCAACCTCGACGCCATTACGAATGGCGACGACGGCTGGCGCGGCAAGACCCTCGTGCTGGTCGGCACGGAAGTGACGACCGATACCGGGCATCTGCTGGCGCTCGATGTCCCGCCGTCCTTTTTGCCTGTGACCCTGGAAGCGCATCAGACCCAGCGAGAGATCATGGGGCAGGGGGGAATTAGCCTCATCGCGCTTCCCTGCGACTTGAAAGATCACTGGCGAGACTTCGACAAGCGCGTCCAAGGGACTGGGCTGGAAGTCTTTAACCTCAGCGCGATCGCGCGCACCAAGATCAACCTGCCGGGGCTCGCGATGATCTGGCGCCGCTACAACGGACCCGAGCGGGACAAGGCGTTTCACCTCGTGTCCGCTCGGCCGGCCCGGGAGATCGCGTGCTGGGATTCGCAGATCCAGCCCAAAAGCGGCGAGCGTCGGTATCAGCCTGTGGTCGGTATCGCTTCGCTGGACGCCCACGCGGTCATGAAGTTCGCCGGCAAGACCTATCCGTTCCCCACCTACGCTGAGATCTTCCGCACGTTGCGTACGCATGTGATCACAGAGTCGCCGATGAGCCCGAAGGATGACACCGCGAAATCCAAGGCGCTCGTCCACGACGCCATCCGGCGCGGCCGCTGCTATATGTCGTACGACAACTACGGCGACGCTTCGGGATTTCGTTACTACGCCTCGGAAAGCCTGGACGCGCCTGTGTCGTCAGCCCTGATGGGCGATGAGATCGAGACGGGAGAAGGCAAGGTTCTGATCTGCCGGGCGCCGCACAACCGAAGCATTATCCGGCTCTTCCGGGACGGCGAATTGGTGCGGACGATTCTCTCGGGAACGCTCGTGCATTCGGCGGCGCAGCCCGGCTCGTACCGTGTCGAAGTCTATACCTATAAGTATCGCTTCGGACAGTTTTGCGCCGGCGTCAAGCCCTGGATCTTCAGCAACCCAATCTATGTGCAGCCAGAGTCGGCGTAGGGCCATACATAAAAAAGGCGTACAGATTAGCTGGACGCCTTTTTTTATGCTTCTTCGCGTTTACAGCGACACGCGCACATCGGTGATCTTTGCTGTCTCGTTAAAGTCATTGTTGCGCAGCGTGAAGATCAGATCCTTGAGCTGCGTGTCTTCCGGGACGCTGAAGAGGATCGGGAATGTCGTTCCCGCGCCGGGCAGCAGCCTCTTGCTTTGCGCCTGACTTCCTTCTAAATCATAACCGAACGGCTCATAAGACTCGCCCTTTGTGTCCGTCAGGGCGTTTTTCACGCCGTTTTTGGCGAGCCAGAATGTCTGCGGCGTTTTCTGTCCGTTCGCCATACGGCATTCGATCACCACAAGCTTGTAACCCGGCGCGGCGGTGACGACGCCTGACGCCTCATCGTTCTTGATATTGTCGATCCCACGAAACTGTCCAGACACTCCGGGCGTCTTCACGTGGTAAGAATCCGGCGTCTGAACGCTCTGTACTCGGAAACGCCATTGACCGTTGAAGAGCAAATCACCCACTTTGCCCGTTGTCGAGCCGACTTGATTGGCCCCGCCCGGTTTTTGAAGATCGTAGCCTCCGGCCCGTTTCACGACGACCATTCCCAGCGCTTTCGCCACATCGCTCAATCGGATATACTGGCCGCCGCCTAGGCTGCGAACATCGGTGGAGACGACCTGACCGTTCATCGTTACCGTGGCGGCCGTCGCCGGTCCCGCCGCCATGACGGCCGCCGCGATCGCCATCACTCCGCGCCCGCGTTTGCTCTGCACTCGAAACACGTTCATTGCCTTCTCCTTTGCGCGATTGCTTCTTCCCACAGAATATACCCAGCAGTCGGCAAGTCTCGGCTAAAAATTAGATGTAATCAGCATCACGTATCAGAATCTTTATCGCGGGATTCATGGCATTCGGAGGTGTTCTTAATATTCTCTTAACATTCGCGCAGTAAACTCCCGATTGTCATTATGTCGATTCGCGACGCGCATGCCGTGCTGAAGATTTTCAAGCCCGCATGGCGATATGACGGATCACCGACATCGAGGAGGATTTGAGTGAAGCACTGGAACACCGCAGTCGCGCTGGGCGCGCTGGCAATCGGCGCTGTTGTGGCCGCCCCCGCCGCACAGGCGCAGGGAGCTACATTTCCGGACGTTCCGCAGAACCACTGGGCATATGCAGCGGTGCAGAACCTGGCGGACAAGGGCCTAGTCAAGGGTTATCCCAACGGCCAATTTTTAGGCAACCGCGCGCTGACGCGCTACGAGTTCGCCAGCGTTGTCGATCGTCTTCTGCAGACGATTGCCGATATGAAGGCCGGCGACGCGCCGACCACCACTGTCACACAGGACGATCTGAACAAGATCCAAGTCTTGGTGGATAGCTTCAAGACCGAACTGACCGCGATCCAGGCCGACGTCACCAAGGCGCAGGAAGACATCACCGCGCTGCGCGGCAACGTCGAAGACCTTCGTCAGGACGTTCTGGACACCAAGGAACTCGCGAATAAGGCGCAGGACACCGCGAACAATTCGTACGGCGTCGGCTCCAAGCGCAAATTCCAGATCAGCGGCTATATTCAGGCTCGTTACTTCGCGGCCGACGGCGCAAGCCAGTCCGGCGCGAACAACCTCCTGTTCCCGCGCGGCAAGGCCCCGGGCAGCAGCGCCTACAATGGCGACTACCTTTCCGGCTCCAACGGCGCTTCGTTCGCCGTGCGCCGCTCGCGCCTCAAGTTCACGGGCCAGCTCACACCGAATACCAAGTACGCGATCCAGTTCGATGCTTCCGGCGTCTCCAACACGGGAAGCTCCCCGGTCTCGGTGCGTGAAGGCAACTTCACCTACACCTTCGGCGACGGCAACCCCGCGACGAACCTGAGCGTGACCGCCGGTATGTTCGCCAATCCGTTCGGTTACATCCTGCCCCTATCATCCTCTTCTACCATCCAGGCAGAACGGCCGCTGGCCTTCAATGAAGGCGGTCAGGGACTGTTCGCTAGCCAGGACTACGATCGCGGCGTGCAGGTTTCCGGTAACGCTGGACCGATCAAGTACACGGCGGCTCTGATCAACGGAACGGGACTGACCAGCAACGACACCGATCGGCAGCTGGACCAGGTCTATCGCCTCGCGTATCAGACCGGCGACAAGAAGCTGGGCGTGGGCGCTTCCTATTATAACGGCCACGTTCCGGACTTCACCAATACCGGCACGGCGTACACGTCGCGCAAGAAAGAATTGACGGGCGCGGACGTGCAGTTCGCCCCGACCGCCAATATCTTCCTGAACGGCGAATACGTGGAAGGCAAGTTCGAGCAGCGCACCTTCTTCAACGGCGCCAACCAGAGCAGCCTGGCGCTGACGTCGAGCGCGTTCGCTCCGGGCAACAAGGTTCAGGGCTACTACGTCCTGGGCGGCTACAACTTCAGCCCGGCCGGTTTGCACACGCTGACACTCGCGGCGAGCTACGATGAGTTCAACCGCGCTAAGAGCGGAACCGGCAGCGACAGCTCGTACACCGACAAGAACCTTGGTTTCGGCGCTCTGTACAACCTGGACAAAGCGACCCGCCTTCGCCTGTGGTACACGCACCCTGAGAAGGTTGCGCATGCCCCCGGCGCCGTCGATCCCGACAAGGTCGGTCTGTTCGTCGGCGAACTTCAAGTCAAGTTCTAACTTTACATAGAGATTAAGATAGGGCGATCACCCGGAGGGCCGCAAATGAGCGGTCCTTCGGAAGCCTTCGAAATTTAGGAGTTCTCTTTTCATGTTCTTTACGAAACTGAACAAAATCGCGGTGACGGCGCTGGCTCTGACGAGCCTCCTGTCCGTCGGCGCGCAGGCTCAAACTCTGACCGGCGCGGGCGCGACGTTCCCCGCTCCGCTTTACCAGAAGTGGTTCCAGCAGTACAAGGCCAAAACCGGCGACGAGATCAACTATCAGGCGATCGGCTCCGGCGGCGGTATCAAGGCCGTTACCGCGAAATCCGTGGACTTCGGCGCGTCTGACGCCCCGATGAATGATACGGAGCTCAAGAACGCTCCGGGAATCATCCATATCCCGACCGTCGCCGGCGCCGTTGTTGTTGCTTACAACATTCCCGGCATCGGACCTGGCATTCACCTGACCCAGGATGTCATCGCCGACATCTTCCTGGGCAAGATCACCAAGTGGGACGATGCCCGTATTACGAAGCTGAGCCCTGGAACCAAGTTCCCGAGCACTTCGATCGCTCCGTTCCACCGCTCGGACGGCTCCGGCACCACGAACATCTTCACCACGTTCCTGTCTCAGGTGAGCGGCGACTGGAAAGACCAGGTCGGCGCCGGCAAGTCCGTCAAGTGGACCAAGGGCCTTGGCGGCAAGGGTAACCCGGGCGTCGCCGCTCTGATCAAGCAGACCGAAGGCGGTATCGGATACATCGAGCTGGCTTACGCTGTTCAGAACGTGATCCCATACGCGGCGGTTCGCAACTCCAAGGGTAATTTCATCTACCCGTCCGTTGCTTCCACCACGGCGGCGGCGGAAGGCGCCACGCTCGCGTCGGACTTCCGCACGGTTATTACCAATACCAAGGCCGCGCAGGGCTACCCGATCACCGGGTTCACCTTCCTGCTGGTTTACCGCGACTCCAAGCCGGAACTGAAGAAGTTCCTGGAGTGGGCGCTGACCGACGGGCAGAGCCAGGCGGACGACCTGCTTTACGCCAAGCTGCCGGCGAGTGTTCAGAAGCGCGCCCTGGCGGCGGTTGCAACGCTCAAGTAGTCTCAATATTGTCCGCAAGCGCGAAATTACTGCGCTTGCGGACATTTTGGCGCATCCCGCGCCTCCTTATCGGATGGGAAACGATCCGACAACACGGTGGATATGACAACAACACCAATCAACGCGCCCGCCGCTTCGCCGGCGTCCCCAAAGAAGCTCGTCTTTCCCAAGGCGTCCTTCTCGATTCTCTATGGTGATCGTATCTATGCGGCGATCACCTTTTTGGCGTCTCTCAGCATCTTTGGAATCATCGTCTGGCTCGCGGTTCAGCTTTCTCAGGCCAGCGGAGCTTCGATCCATAAGTTTGGATGGAGCTACATCACGCAGTCGAATTGGGATGAAACGAAGGATATTTACGGGATCCTCCCGTATATCTTCGGCACCCTCTATTCTTCGTTCCTCGCCCTGCTAATCGCCGTGCCGATCAGTATCGGGTCCGCTGTTTTCCTTTCGGAGCTTGCGCCGAAGTGGCTGCGCACTCCCATGACGTTTTTGATCGAACTCCTTGCGGCCATTCCCAGCGTCGTCTATGGTCTGTGGGGAATCTTCGTAATGCTGCCGTGGCTGAAAACCCACGTCATGAACCCGATCTCGCACGCCCATCCGCACAACAAGTTCGCTCTCTGGCTCTTCGATGTCTTCTTTTCGGGTAACCCGTACGGACCGAGCATGCTGGCGGCGGGGCTTATCCTGTCGATCATGGTCATCCCGTTTATCACGGCCGTGACACGCGATATTCTGAAGGCGATCCCTCGTTCCCAGCGTGAAGGCTCTTATGCGCTAGGCGCCACGCAGTGGGAAACGATCAGTCAGGTCGTCTTTCCATATGCGAAATCGGGCATCGTCGGCGCGGTCATGCTCGGCCTTGGACGGGCTCTTGGCGAGACGATGGCGGTCACGATGCTGATCGGAAATCAGTCGCCGGGAACGCCGACTGGTATCTCATTCTCGCTGTTCCAGCCCGGCTATACAATGGCGAGCGCCCTGGCGAACAAGTTCACCGAAGCCGCGCAAGGCATCAACACTTCGGCGCTTGCGGAGATCGGCCTTGTGCTCTTCTTCGTGACGATCGTCGTCAACATGGCGGCGCGTCTCCTGGTCTTCTACACGGCAAAGGATGTGGCTGGTGGTAAATAATACAACAACAGTCAAACCCCATCGCAGCAACGTCACCCGGCGAAAGATCGCCAACCGTATTATGCTAACGCTGTGCATGCTGGCGTCCGTCGCCGCCGTCACAGTGCTGGGATTGGTGCTGTTTTTCCTGATCTCCAAGGGCTTTTCCTCGATCAACGTGAAATTCTTCACGCAGCTGCCGAACCACGTGGACGAAAAAGCGGGGGGAATGTCGCAGTCGATTTATGGTACACTCGTCCTGTTGGGATTGGCGTCAGTGATCGGTTTGCCGCTGGGAATTCTCGGCGGGATCTATCAGCTGGAGGCGAAGGGTAAGTTCGCATCGGCCGTCCGTTTCTTCACGGACGTCCTGAACGGGATCCCCTCCATCGTCATCGGCATCTTCGTTTACGCCGTTTGGGTCGCCCCGATTGCGAAGCTGCATCCTGGAACCGGGTACTCGGCGTTCGCGGGAGGCTTTGCGCTGGGGATCATGATGATCCCGACGATTATGCGCACCACAGAGGAAATCTTAAAGCTGGTGCCGTTTTCCATGCGGGAAGCGTCGCTGGGCCTGGGCGCCACTCGCTGGCGCACCATGTGGAGCGTCGTGCTTCCGAGCGCGCGTGGCGGCGTCATCACGGGCATCATGCTGGCGCTGGCGCGTATCGCTGGAGAAACGGCGCCGCTGCTATTCACGATCCTCGGCAACGAGTTCTTTGTGACGCACAAAGTCTATGGGATCAAGGTTCCCACACTGACCGCTCCGATCGATGCGCTTCCGCTTCGCATCTACAACTACGCAACGGCGGTCGATCCGGAACAGCAGCGGATGGCCTGGGCAGGAGCCGTGGTATTAATAACGCTGATCCTCGTACTGAGCATCGCCGCCCGCGCGGCGACGCGCGGTAAGGTTTTGGAAGAAAAGTAACCATGACAAACATCGCATCGCAAGACAAGCAGACCCCGCCGGCGCTGTCGCGCCCCGTGGTCAACGCCTCGGCGGCCGCCACGGCAAACCGACCAGACGCAAAGTCCAAAATCGTCGCCAAGGACGTAGACTTCTATTACGGCGATTTTCACGCTCTGAAAAAAATCAATATCGTTGTTCCGGAACATCAGGTCACGGCCTTGATCGGTCCTTCGGGATGCGGCAAGTCCACATTCCTGCGCACACTGAACCGCATGAACGACCTGATCGACGGCACCCGCCTCACAGGATCGATCACGCTGGACGGGGCGGATATCTACGACCGTAGTCGTGAAGTCGTCGGCCTGCGCAAGCAAGTCGGCATGGTCTTCCAGAAGCCCAATCCGTTCCCGATGACGATCTTCGACAACATCTGCTACGGCCCGCGCATCCACGGCATACGAAACCGCAAGCTTCTCGACGAAGTTGTCGAGCGCACCCTGCGCGGCGCGGCCCTGTGGGACGAAGTCAAGGACAAACTGCACAAATCCGCCTTCGCGCTGTCGGGCGGTCAGCAGCAACGTCTGTGTATCGCCCGCGTTCTGGCCGTCGAGCCGGATGTCATCCTGATGGACGAACCGTGCTCGGCCCTGGACCCGAACAGCACCTTCCGCATCGAGCAGTTGATGGAAGACCTGCGCGGCCACTACACAATCGTCATCGTCACGCACAACATGCAGCAGGCGGCCCGCGTCTCCCAGCAGACCGGCTTCTTCCTGCGCGGAGAGCTGCGCGAGTTCGACGACACGAGCACGATCTTCACCAACCCTTCGGACGAAGAAACCGAGGCCTATGTCTCGGGCCGCTTCGGCTGATCCTGGGTTCGTTTCTTATCGTCGTTAAAGACCGTGTGGATCATTCAGCCCACACGGTCTTTTTTTGCGTGATCGCCTACGTTTTGGGATATAATTATCTTATGGCTGTTGTACCTTTGGCCCCTCCGATCACTCCCGAACTTGCAAAGAAAATCGCGCTCGGCAAGCGGCTTCTGAGCTGGTATCAATCTCACAAGCGCGATCTTCCCTGGCGCCGCACGCTGGCCGGCTCCTATGGCGTGTGGATCTCCGAAATCATGCTTCAGCAGACGACTGTAGCCGCCGTCATCCCGTTTTACGAACGCTGGATGGAGCGGTTCCCCACGCTGAGCAGTCTTGCGAAAGCGCCGGTGGACGATGTGCTGCGCCTCTGGGCGGGCCTTGGCTACTACGCCCGCGCCCGGAATTTGCACCGTACAGCGCAGATCGTCACGGAACGCCATGGCGGCGTGCTGCCGTCCGACCCCAAAGAGATTTTAGCGCTGCCCGGCATCGGCCGCTACACGGCGGGCGCTATTCTTTCCATCGCCTACAACCGCGAAGAGCCGATTTTAGACACCAACGTGATCCGTGTTCTGTCGCGCGTTTATGAAGTCTCGGGAGATCCCAAAAAGTCTGCCCATACGCAGTCGGTGCTCTGGGATTTGGCGCGCGCCGTGATTCCCGAGGGACACGCTTCGGACTTCAATCAGGCGATGATGGAGCTAGGGGCGCTGGTCTGTACCCCTGTCGCTCCGAAGTGCGCCAATTGCCCACTAAACGCTGTCTGTGCGGCGAATCTCACCGGAGACCAGGAACGGTATCCGGAGATCGACAAGACGCGCAAATGGAAGGATGACGAGGATGTCTCGATCGCCCTTCAGAATGATCGCGGGGATTTTCTTGTGGTGCAGCGCCCAGCAGACGATCCTCTCTGGGGCGGTCTCTGGGAGCTGCCCCGCGCGCGCCGCCGGCCGGATGAAACGCTGGAGCAGTGCGCTGCGCGCGCCGCGTTCGAGGCGGCCGCGCTGACCATTCCCAAAGCCGAGTTGTTCGGCAATTTGAAGCATGTTGTCGGAAACCGCCGGATTACGCTCCACGGCTATCACGCCCAGATTGCAGGCGCGAAGCCTGCGGCCGGCACTGGGGAGTGGAAGAAGCTGGAAGATTTTTCGGGGATCGCCATGGCGACGCCGCAGGTGCGGCTGGTGACGAAGCTGAAGCTGTCTCTCGTTCAGGGCAGCTTAGACTTCTGAGAGGTAAGACCACGTTGAATATTGCAATTGCTGTGATCAAGCATCCAAAGGACGGGCGTATTCTGATTGCCCAGCGTAAGGCCGATGTCCATCTGGCCCACTTTTGGGAGTTCCCCGGTGGCAAGTGCCATCCCGGTGAAACGCTGCGTCAGGCCGTTCGCCGCGAAACCCTCGAAGAAGTGGGATTGGAGATCGACATTTTAGAAGAGTGGCCGGCGATTGTCCAC
>JAOQAA010000628.1 GCA_025963815.1 Capsulimonas sp. | reverse complement strand
AGTCACAAAGTACGGCGCCAACAGCAGCCCCACGGCCAGCGCCAGGACGCCCACGATCCAAAAGCGCGCGACGACAACCGTTTCCGGCCATTTCATCTCCTCGAAATGATGATGGATCGGAGTCCTGCGAAACACGCGGCGTCCGGTCGCCTTGCCGCCGGTAAACCGCACGACGCCCACTTGAATAATCACGCTGACCAGCTCCGCCAGGAAAACGAGACTAAATACCAGCAGCAGGATCTCCTGCTTGCCGACGATCGCCATAGCCGTCAGCGAAGCGCCAATAGCGAGCGATCCTGTATCCCCCATGAACACTTTGGCGGGATGCGCATTGAACCAGAGAAACCCGAGACACGCGCCCGCGAGCGCATGGCCAAACCAGGGCAATTGCTCGAATCCGGGTGACAAGGTGTAGATGGTCCACGAAATCCCGAGCGCCGCAAACATCGTGAGACCGCTGAGCAGACCATCCAGACCATCCGTTAAGTTGGTTGCATTCGACAGGCCCATGATCAGCAGCAGCGCGATCGGGTAGTAGGCATAGCCAAAATCGAACAAATGCCCGGGCCAGAGCACCACTTCCGTGGTTACGCCCGGACGGGCAGTCAGATACAGCCAGAGAACGAAGCCGCTGGCGACGATAAACTGCCAGGCCAGCTTGTGCCTGGCCTTCAAGCCCAGCGATTTTCCACGCTTGACGCTCAGATAATCATCCAGAAAACCGATAGCCGCGTGGCCGAGAAAGACCAGCACCACTGCCAAGAGTTCCGCCCCCAGCGGATGCGGCGCGCGGCCAAGTGGGAGCGAGACAATCAACGAGACCACGACACCGATCGCGATCATCACGCCACCCATGGTGGGCGTCCCCTGCTTCTTCGCATGCGAACTCGGCGCGTCGGTATTGATGTTCTGGCCGAACTTCAATTTGTGCAGCCACGCAATCACACGCGGGCCGGTCGCAACGACCACGACGAAGGCGACGAGCAGCGCAATCAAATCCTGCGCTGTGGGCGAGTTAACCATGCGCCGCCGCCGTTTCCAAGCTTTGGATCGCGGCGGCGATCTTTTCCATCGCCATCGCGCGTGATCCCTTCACCAGCACGACGTCGCCAGAGCGCCACTCAAATTCATTGAATGCGTAGGCCGCCGCTTCCGCGCTGTCGGCGAAGCGGCGCCGCGCGCCCGCGATATCCGCCGCAAGCTCACCCACGGTAAAAAGCGCGTCAATGCCGCCCAGTTCCGAAATCGCCGTCCCCAGCCCGATATGCGCTTCTTTCGACACGTCGCCCAATTCTTTCATATCGCCCAAAAACGCGATCTTTCGGCCGGAGCCGTAGGAAGTCAGCGTTTCCAGGGCGCTGCGCACCGACGCCGGCGCGGCATTGTAACTGTCGTTCAGGACCGTGATCCCTTGCCCGGGCAGTGTCGCCACTTCCATACGCATCGGCGGCGGCGCATAGTTCGCCAAAGCCTTCGCGACATCTTCCGGCGCAATTCCCAGCGTCACGCCGACAGCGTAGGCCGCGAGGGCGTTGCCGATATCGTGGCGTGACGGACTTGTGACTGTCACAGGTGTGACGCCGATTGTGACACGCCATGTTCCATTTTCAAATTGTGCGTCGGTCGCTCGTATGTCCGCGCCATCCCCAAGGCCATAGCTTACGATGCGCGCTTTGGACTTCGCTTTCAAGCGCTCAAAGAACGGGTCGTCATAGTTCAGTACGAGAAAGCCATGAGCGGGAACATAATCCGCAAGCTCACCCTTGGCGTCGGCGATCGCTTCGCGCGAGCCCAGCAGTTCGCGGTGGTTGTCGGCGATCACGGTGATCAAGCCCGCCGTCGGGTTCGCGATTTGGCACAGATAATCGATTTGCCCGGCGCCACGCATCCCCATTTCGACAATCGCCGCCTTGTGTTCGGGCGTTAATTGCAGCAGCGCCTTGGGAACGCCGGTCTCGTTGTTCTGGCTCGCCGGCGTTTTCAAGACAAGTCCGAGCGGCGCGAGCGCCGCGAAGAGCATCTCCTTGGTGGTCGTTTTGCCGACGCTTCCCGTGACGGCGACGACCGGAATGTCAAAACGATCGCGCCACAGACGCGCGATTTGACCGTAGGCGATCTCCGTGTCCGCGACCACGATCTGGGGCAGCGTACTCTCATCAATCGCTCGCGCGACGACCATGGCGGCGGCGCCCAATTCTTCCGCGCGCGCGGCGTGTGCGTGGCCGTCGGCCTTCTCGCTCACCAGCGCCACAAACAGATCGCCCGGCTGCAGCGTTCGTGTGTCGGCCGAGACCCCGAAGAACGACAACGGCTCCTGAGGTTCATGAAGCGTCGCGACCGGCGTCAGCGCCCCCGCGACTTCCGTGAAGGTCAGCTGCATTGGGCCAGCACCTCGCGCGCCACCTGACGGTCGTCAAACGGAATTTTGTGATGGGCGAACTGCTGCCCGCTCTCATGTCCCTTACCGGCAATCACGACCAAGTCGCCCGGCTGCGCGACCTCGCACAGCGCCTGTTCGATCGCCAGCCGCCGGTCCACCTGCGCGAACACACGCGCGCCGTCCACGCCGCCGGGGATGCCCGTCAGGATCTCCGCGAGAATAGCGTCGGGGTTTTCCGTGCGTGGGTTGTCGCTGGTGACGATCGTGATGTCCGCAATCTCGGCGGAGATTTCTCCCATGATCGGACGCTTCTTGGGATCTCGATCGCCGCCGCAGCCGAAGACGCTGATGAGGCGCGTGGGGTTCAGGGCTCGCGCCGACTCCAGCACGCGCTGCAAACCATCGGGCGTATGCGCGTAATCGACGATCACATGAAAGCCGCGATCTCCCGTTTCCACTGTCTCAAAGCGGCCGGGAACCCCGCTCAGCGCCTCCAGACCGTTCTGGATCGCCACAGGCGGCACGCGCGCCGCCAGAGCCGCGCCCGCCGCCGCCAGGGCGTTCTGCACGTTGAACAGACCTCCCAGGCGCAGACTGACCGGAATGATCACCGTGCTTCCCACCGGCGGCTGATAGAGAATGTCGAACTGCGTCCCACTCGGATTCACCTCGTGGATGCGGGCGCGGATCGTCGCGCTTTCATCGTCCATGGAGTAGCGCAGGACAGATCTTCCCGCAGCTTCCAGCGCGGCGATGATTCTTTGGCCGTACCCATCGTCGCCGTTCACGATCCCGATAAACGTTTTTTCCGGAAACGCGTCGGGATACTCCGTGAAAAGACGCAGCTTCTGCTCGAAATACGCCTCCATCGTGCCATGAGTGTTAAGATGATCCTGGGTCAGATTGGTGAAGACGCCGATATCAAAAGCACACCCCGTGGTGCGGCCCTGCAGCGCGCCTTCCGAGGAAACTTCCATAACGACGCGGCGGACGCCCTGCTCCACCATTTCAGCGAACATCCGCTGCAAGTCCGCCGATTCTGGGGTCGTTCGCTCCAGCGCCACGGGCTTGCCGTTGATTACGCCGCCCAGGGTTCCAATCATGCCGGTGCGGTCGCCGATGATCCGAAAGATGCTTTCGATCATATGCGCCGTGGTCGTCTTACCGTTCGTGCCCGTCACGCCGACCAGCTGCAATTGCCGGGAGGGCGCGTCATAAAAGTGAGCGGCGAGAACCGGCAGCGCCGCGCGCGTGTCCGGCACGGCGATGACGGGAACGCCCGCCTCGCCATACCAGGCGGTGCGGTCGCTGTTGATCGCTAGCGCGGACGCGCCGCGCCCAAGCGCCTCCGCGATGAAATCATGCCCGTCGCTCTTCGCGCCCGCGAGAGCGACAAACAAAGCGCCAGGAACCACCTGACGCGAGTCATACGCGAGCGCGGCGATCTCCACATCTTCGCCGTATCGCTGGCTGTCCGGCAAAAGCGCGGCCATTTCACTGAGTGTCTTTAATGTCATGATTCCCGTGATCGATCGTTCAATAATCTTGTTCGTTCCCGAGGTTTATACCCACGGATCGAATATTCCAGCGGTTTGGTCATTCACTGCGTCTAATCTTCCGGCGTGGCGCTCGAAGAAACGCCGATGGAATCGATAGAGACGTGCGACGGAGCGACCTTCTTCTTGTGATGGTCCGCCCAGTCCACGAGCTCCGGCGCGTCAGGCGTCAGGTGCATTTGCAGAACGGCAGTCTTCGCCAGATTGTGGACGACCGGCGCGGCCACGGCGGCGCCCCAGTGCACGCCCTGCGGCTCGAAAACGGCGCAGAGGATCACCAGGCGAGGCTTGGATAGCGGAACCATGCCGATGAACGAAGCGACATAATGGCCATTTTCGTAGCCGTGCGGCCCCGATACCTGCGCGG
>JAOQAA010000623.1 GCA_025963815.1 Capsulimonas sp. | reverse complement strand
GGTTTGACAGCGCACGGGCATGAAGATCGCCGAACTCAGCAGTCTTCCTGACCTCCCATGCAGTATCTCGCGAGTATTGTTAACGTAGTCTGTTATACGATTTTCATGAATCGTGACGGTGCGGCAGTACAGAAGGTAATTTCCAATTGATTAAGAACATTCTCAAGGCAACTTGTATGGCGGCGGCGACGGTCGTCGCAATCGCTCTGGTCGGATGCGGCGGCGGCGGTGGTGGATCCGCGTCCAGTGGAACGACGGGATCGACGACCGGCTCCACAACAGGCGGAGTGGGTAGTGTTCCCGGCGTTAACATCTCACCGGAGGCGGCTACACTGACCGTTGGCGGCACGATTGTTGTGACGGGGCTGCTGGCGGATAGTAATTCCACCTACGTCGGCACGGCGAATTGGAGCTGGAGCACCAGCAATCCTTCCGTTGCGACCATCTCTGCATCAAATGATCGAGTTACCGTAACTGGTGTGGCGCCGGGGGCGGCTGTCGTAACCGTTACAGAAACGACGACTCATCAGTCCAAGACGGCGAATATTACTGTTGTCGCCGTCAACACCACGGGCGGCACGACAGGCAGCACGACTGGCGTGACCACGGGAACGACCACCGGCAGCACGACGGGCGCGACAACGAGTAGTACGACCGGATCAACCACGAGCGGAACCACAGGGACGACGACAAGCGGCACGACTGGGTCTACTACCGGGGCGACCACGGGAGGAGCCACAACGGGAACCACGATTCCCGTGACTGGTACTATCTTCTACGAGAGTGATTTTTCCAAAGCGCCTGGAGCGGAATGGTCCCCTACGAACCGGTCAAGAACTCCCACCGGCGCACGCTGGTTCCTTGGGCAGTTCGGGAAAGGCAGCGCCACACTGTCTCTGGCAAATGTTCCAGCGCACACAAAGCTGAAGGTCGGTTTCACGCTATTTATTATCCGCACCATGGATGGCAATGCTTC
The DNA here is from genome assembly GCA_025963815.1 of Capsulimonas sp. GTDB lineage: Bacteria > Armatimonadota > Armatimonadia > Armatimonadales > Capsulimonadaceae > Capsulimonas. The sequence continues at coordinate 4,395 of JAOQAA010000623.1, read as the reverse complement.
GGCGGCTTCCGGCTTCGGCCCGGATGTTTGGACGCTTTCCTTGACAGGAAACTCCACTCCATTCGTAACGACATTCAGCCATGACAACGGCGTATTCAATCCGACGATTGCGAATAATGCAGCGTTCTATCAAGCCTTTCCTGACACCTACAGTACGAATTCCGCGCTGTGCGGCAAGCATCCGTTCCTCACTGGAGCGTCGGAAGTCAATACGCTGGGATACGTTACCAATACGGGACTATCCATGACTTCCGTTTATCAGATCGTTAAGGAATTCGATCATACGAGCAGCAGCACGCAGATCCAATTCAGTTCGGATCAAAATCAGACAATTGGCGATGAGAGCTGGGGCTTGGAGCACGTCATCGTAAGCTACGAGTAAATATTGGGCGCCGGCTGCTCCTTTATGGGCGTCGCGCGCCGAGCTTGGAATGGGCCGCATGGGAAAGTTTCCATGCGGCCCGTTTTATTTTGCCTCGAAATAAATCTTCAATCGGAATGAACCTTGGGGGATCAGGCGCGTCAGAAAGTCGTTGGTTTTAAGCGATTTTCCCTCCCGCGCCCCGAGCGCCGATATGAACTATGCACAAGACACTCACCATTTCTCGCCGAGACTTTCTTGGCGCCGCGGCGGCAAGCGTTTGCGGCCTCGCGCTTCCGAATATCAGCTCCGCGGCGACTGTGAAGCGACGCCCGAAACCCAATATCCTCTGGATCATGTCCGATGAACATAATCATTCCGTCGCGGGATGTTACGGCAATCGTTTGATCCAAACGCCGAACATGGATGCTTTGGCGAGAAATGGCATTACCTTCGACGGTCATTACTGCAATTCACCCCTCTGCACCCCCTCACGACTTTCATTGACCGCCGGTAAATACGTATCGCACGTGGACGCCTGGGGATTGACTTCGGATCTGCCGGACCCAAATATCGCGTCTCTTCCGAGAGTGCTGAACGCGGCGGGGTACAAATCATTCCTGTGTGGCAAGCAGCACTATGATTATAGCCGTCGCTATGGATTCACGGAAGTCGGCGGCGATTTCAATAACTGGTATCAAACGGGACTTGGCCGTCGCCGGCCGCCTACGGATATCCAGCAGGAGCGTTTATCTCCCCGCTTCCAAACCTTTCATTCGGGGAACCACGGCAGCACCGTGGAGCACGATCGGCGGGTGACGGCGGGAGCGGTGGAGTTTTTGTCTGAGCAGGCGGCGGGCGATCAGCCCTTCTTTTTGTTTGTCGGATATCTTTCGCCCCACTTCCCCCTGATCGTTCCCGATAAGTACTGGCGGCGTTACGAGGGCAAGGTGGAGATGCCCATTATTCCGGAGGGCTTTTTAGAGGGCTTGCCGCTGAACTACAAGGTGCAGCGCGCCGCTTTCGCAGAGATCGGCGTTCCGGACGAGACCGTTCGCAGAGGCCGCGAGCTTTATTACGGACTGACAAACTGGGCCGACGACGAAATCGGTAAAGTGCTGGCGGCTCTGCGCCTGCGGCCCGATATCGCCGAGAATACCGTGATCATTTACTCATCCGATCATGGGGAGAACATGGGTGAGCATGGCATGTGGTGGAAGAACTGCATGTACGAACAGTCCAGCCGGGTTCCTCTCATTATCTCATGGCCGAAACGCTGGAAGGGCGGACAGCGGCGGCGCGGCGCTTCCTCCCATGTCGATCTAGTCCAGACTGTCGCGGATATTGCCGGAGCGCATACGCCAGACGACTGGAACGGCGCGTCGATGACGCATTGGATGGATCGCGGCGAGACGCCCTGGAAAGACTACGCAGTCAGCGAATACTATGCGCATAACACGGCGTCGGGCTATGTGATGTCACGTTCCGGCGATTGGAAATACGTGTATCACACGGTGATTGACAAAGACCATCTCGCAGAACGTGAGCTTTACAATCTCGCTGAAGACTCACATGAGTTCACGAACCTTGCCGGCAGGGCCGAGCATGCGGCGCGTCTTAAGACGATGCACATGCGTATGGTCAAGGAAGTGGGCGGGGATCCCGATGAAACGGAGCAGCGGTCCCGAACTCAGCTGAGCCGAGGGTATCATCGGGCCGATCCTCGCCCAAAAGGCGCGGTCACAAACGAAGATGCGTAATCACAGCTTAGGAATAATCGAAACCCCGTATTTTTACTTGTACTGCACTGGTTGCGATTACTCTGCTTTCGTGATATAATTCTCCTCAAGACGTATGGACGGCGCTGCGCTGCATTCGTTTTATCTTAAGACTATTCCCGGCGGCTGGCGAAAGCGCCGGCGCCCGGGGCGATGTCGCCCCCCAGCTATCTGTTCACGAGTTCGTTCGGCAAAACAGACTAGTCAAACTTTTCAGCTTATTTGCACGATTAATTTAAAAGAGCGCGGATGATCGATGCGCGCTGCATGAGGTAAGAAATGGAGTCGCAACTGCTTGGAAGTACGAAGGCTTCAGAGGAAGCGCTTTGCGATTTCGACGCGCCCGAGCCCCATTCGGACGCGAGACGGAGTGTTCGCGTCGATTGTCCCACGTGGAGTCGAGGGCCGCTTCGGATATGCCGCCAGACGGCTCATATTTTTATCGCCATTGTGATGCTTCTTTTTCTATTTCCGCTGATGGCGGCGATTGCCTTGGGAGTGATGATCACATCACGCGGTCCGGTTTTGTTCAAGCAGAGACGGGTAGGCGAGGGAGGGCGAGAATTTTGGGTCTACAAGTTTCGCTCGATGGTGGTGGACGCCGAAGCGCGCCGTATCCATCTGTCCACACTCAATGAGGCGTCCGGGCCGTTGTTCAAAATTCGCAACGATCCGCGCGTGACGCCGATTGGGCGTGTTCTGCGAAAGCTGAGCCTGGACGAGCTTCCTCAGCTTCTGAATGTTGTGAAGGGCGATATGTGCCTGATCGGACCGCGTCCGGCTCTGCCCGCCGAAGTGGCGCAGTACACCCCCAGGCAGCAGGCCCGGCTGGCCGCGCCGCCTGGAATTACGGGGCTGGCGCAGGTGTCCGGCAGGAGCGATCTCTCATTCGAAAAGTGCATTGAATTAGATCTTTACTTTATCAATCACTGGAGTCCATTGCTGGATATTCGGATATTCCTGCGCACGATCTCCGTTGTGCTTTCTGGCAGGGGAGCATACTAATTTCGGATGTGTAAGGCTGATAGTTGGCACGGAAATTGCAGTACTTAGGATTAATACTAGCTAATTTTCCACTTGCCTCGTCCTCGAATCGTTGATAGTTTTGTTGTATGCCAATCATTGATAGCACGCCAGCGCCGAAGAGAATTGTTTATCTGGATCACACCGCCAAAATGGGCGGAGGCGAAATCGCACTGTTGAATTTGGTGGGAGCTCTGGACCAGAGGCGATATCTTCCCACTGTGGTTCTTGCGTCCGATGGTCCCCTGGTGGAGAAACTGCGCGCCGCGGGAATTACGACGGAAGTTTTTCCCTTGGGTAAGGAGCTGGTGGACACACAGAAGGATGGCCTTGGCGTCCGCTCGCTCTTGAAGGTGACGCAGGTATTGGATTGGGTGCGATATGCGTTCCAAATCGCCCGATATGTGCGGCGTGTCAAGGCCGATCTGATCCACACCAATTCTTTGAAGTCCGATGTTTATGGCGGACTTGCCGGCCGGATCGCCCGCGTTCCCGTGATCTGGCATGTTCGCGATAATATCGACTCGAACTACCTTCCGGCCGCCGCCGCCGCCGCGTTTCGATTTCTGGCCCGTACGGTGCCATCCGGCGTTATCGCGAATTCGCACAGCACACTGCGCACTCTGAGTCCTTCTGCGAAAAAGCCGACTGCAGTTGTATACAGCGGCATGCTGGATCGACCTATTGTGGAAACGGCGCCCATGGACCCGAGCAGTCCCGTGGTGGCGCTGATCGGCCGGATCGCGGAGTGGAAAGGCCAGCACATTTTTCTGCGCGCCGCCGCCGAGGTGCTGAAAACAATCCCCGGGGCGCGGTTCTGGATCGTGGGCGCTCCATTGTTCGGTGAGTTCGAGTACGAAAAAAGTTTGTATTCATTGTGTGAAGATTTGGGTATCACTAGCAATGTGGAGTTTTTAGGCTTCCAAGGTGACATCCCCAAACTGCTAAAAGACGTGACGCTTGTGGCTCACGCTAGCTGCCTCGGAGAGCCGTTCGGCCAGGTCGTCGTCGAAGGAATGGCGGCGGGCAAGCCGGTCGTTGCGACGGACGGCGGCGCACTGCCCGAGGTTGTGGTCGACGGTGAAACGGGCTTGCTGGCTCCGATGGGAGACGCATCCGCGATGGCGCGCGCAATTCTCACAATTTTGAACGATCCCGCGCGTGGCGTTGCCATGGGACAAGCCGGCAGACGGCGGGTCCAGGACCGTTTCATGATCCATCATTCCGTCGCGA
>JAOQAA010000586.1 GCA_025963815.1 Capsulimonas sp. | reverse complement strand
GGATCTTCGCCGAACAGGTTACCACGGTGGCCCGCGAAGTCGGCACCGAAGGAATTCTGGGAGGACAGGCGAAGGTTCCGAACGTCGCCGGCACCTGGAAAGACCTGACCGACAACGTCAACTTCATGGCTTCGAACCTGACAACCCAGGTGCGAAACATCGCCAAGGTCGTTACCGCCGTCGCTAACGGCGACTTGACCCAGAAACTCCAAGTTGAGGCGAAGGGCGAGGTCGCGGAGCTTGCCGATACGATCAACAGCATGACGAACACGCTGGGGATCTTCGCCGAACAGGTTACCACGGTGGCCCGCGAAGTCGGCACCGAAGGGAAGCTGGGCGGCCAGGCGAAGGTTCCGAACGTCGCCGGCACCTGGAAGGACCTCACCGAAAACGTAAACTTCATGGCGAACATCCTGACAGATCAGGTGCGCGCGATCTCCGAAGTCGCCACCGCCGTTGCAAACGGTGACCTGACGCGAACAATTACGGTTGAAGCCGAGGGAGAAGTCCTCAAGCTCAAAGACAACATCAACCAGATGATCGCTAACCTGAAGGACACGACCCAGAAGAACACCGACCAGGACTGGCTGAAAACCAACCTGGCTCGCTTCTCACGCATGATGCAGGGACAGAAGAATTTGGAGTCCGTCTCCCGATTGATCATGTCTGAGCTGACCCCGCTCGTCTCCGCGAACCACGGCGTATTCTACATTAACGACAGCATGGGCAGCGATCCCCTGCTGAAACTGATGAGCAGCTACGCATATCGCGAGCGAAAGCATGTTTCCAGTGTCTTCCGTCCGGGAGAGGGGTTGGTCGGACAGTGCGCCCTGGAGCGTAAGAGCATCGTTCTGACGCGCGTTCCGGCGGATTATATCCAGATCAGCTCGGGCCTCGGAGAAGCGCCGCCGCTGACGATCATTGTGCTGCCCGTCCTCTTCGAAGGCGAGATCATGGCGGTGATCGAGCTGGCGAGCTTCCAGGTCTTCAGCGAGATCCACGTGACGTTCCTGGATCAGCTGATGGAAAGCGTCGGCGTCGTTCTCAACATGATCACGGCGAACATGCGCACCGAGGAACTGCTCGAACAGTCCCAGTCGCTCACGCAGGAGCTGCAGAGCCAGTCCAAGGAGCTGCAAAGCCAGCAGGACCAGCTCAAGCGCTCCAACTCCGAACTGGAGGCGCAGGCAAAGGAGCTGGAGGACAAAGCCTCACTGCTCGCCGAACAGAACAACAAGGTCGAGCTCAAGAACCGGGAAGTCGAGCTCGCCCGCGCCGCGCTGGAGGAAAAGGCCGAACAGCTCGCGCTCAGCTCCAAGTACAAATCCGAGTTCCTCGCCAATATGTCGCACGAGCTGCGCACCCCGCTCAATTCCATGCTGATCCTTGCAAAGCTGCTTTCGGACAACACCGACGGCAACCTGACGGAGAAGCAGACAAAGTTCGCCAAGACGATCTACACGTCCGGCGGAGACCTTCTCAATCTTATCAACGAGATCCTGGACCTCTCCAAAGTCGAAGCCGGCAAGATGGAAATCGACCTGACCGATGTTGCGCTCGCGCAGGTAGGAGATTATGTCGAGCGCACCTTCGCCCATATCGCCGACGAGAACGGTTTGGACTTCCATGTCCGCGTCGATCCCAAGGCGCCCACGACGATCCGAACGGATTTGCAGCGGCTCCAGCAAGTGCTGCGCAACCTGCTCGGCAACGCGCTGAAATTCACCGAAAAGGGATATGTCGATCTCAACATCGGCATGGCGGAGCAGAGTATTGTGGACGCCACCGGGGCGATCGTTCCCGCCGACCGGCTGGTCGCCTTCTCCATCGTGGATACCGGGATCGGTATTTCCCGTGAAAAGCACAACTTGATCTTCGAAGCTTTCCAGCAGGCCGACGGTACTACGAGCCGGAAATACGGCGGCACAGGGCTTGGACTTTCCATCAGCCGCGTCATCTCCGAGCTTCTCGGAGGCCGGATCGCCATCAAGAGCGAGCCGGGCAAGGGCAGCGTCTTCACTCTTTATCTCCCTCTCCAGATGTCGGACAAGATGACGGATGCGATTGAAGAAGCAACCGTGGCTGCATCGGAGGTTCCCACGCGCAGCGCCGAGCTTTCGTCGCGGCGCGCGCCCGATCCGTCATATTCCATGACCCCCGTGGAGCGCCAGACGGAGATTGCCGACGATCGCGACAATATCCAGACCGGCGATCGCGTGGCTCTGATCATTGAAGACGACATGAACTTCGCCGGCATCCTGCTGGAAGTCGCGCGGCAGCAGGGGTTCAAAGGCCTGGTCGCGCTGGATGGCGAGACGGGCCTAGCGCTGGCCCAGGATCGAAAGCCGGACGCCATCACGCTGGACCTGAAACTGACTGGTATTGACGGCTGGGCGGTTCTCGATCAGCTCAAGCGCAACCCCGCGACGCGGCATATCCCCGTGCAGGTGGTGAGCGTGATGGACCGGCAGCAGGGCACCGCGCTAGGCGCTATCTCTTATCTGGAGAAGCCCGTGAGCGGCGAGGCGCTTGCCGGCGCCTTCGCCCATATGACGAGCTTTGTGGAGCGCGAAATCCGCGAGCTTCTGATCGTGGAGGATGACGTCGTCCAGCGCGACAGCATTATCGAGCTGATCAGCAACGGCGGGGACGTCCATGTGGTCGCCGTTTCCAGCGCCGAGGAAGCGCTGGCCGAGCTTGGCAGGAATCAGTACGACTGCGTCGTTCTCGATCTCAGCCTTCCGGGGATGAGTGGGCTGGATTTACTCAAGCAAGTTAAACAGCAACCTTCTTATCTCGATCTGCCGATAATCATCTATACCAGCAAGGATTTGTCTCGGCAGGAAGAAGCGCAGCTCAAGAAGTACGCGGTCAGCATCATCACGAAGGACGCACGGTCTTCCGAGCGCCTTTTGGACGAAACGGCGCTCTTCCTGCACCGCGTGGTGGCCAACCTGCCCGAGGCGACCCGTCAGGTTGTGGAACAATTGCATCCAAAAACCGAGTCCATCGTTCGTACGCCGCAATCGGAAACGAATGGCCGCGCCGGCGCGGCGAAAGTCGAGGCGGCGCCGAAGCCCGCCCCGCGTTCCGCAAAGAGCGCGCGCGCTAAGAAAGAGGCGTCCTCCACCGTAGATCTGAACGGACGAAAGGTGCTGATCGTCGATGACGATTACCGCAACATCTTCGCGCTGACCAGCGTGCTGGAAACTTATGGAATGACGGTCGCATTCGCCGAGAGCGGCCAAGAAGGCGTAGAAGTTCTGGAGAAAGACCCGGCGATTGAATTGGTGCTCATGGATATCATGATGCCGAACATGGATGGCTATCAAACGACGCGCGCGATCCGTGAGATGGAGAAATTCAAGGATCTCCCCATCGTCGCGCTGACGGCGAAGGCGATGGAAGGCGATCGTGAAAAGTGTCTGAACGCTGGAGCGACTGATTATATTACCAAGCCGGTCGATATCGAGCAGCTATTTGTCATGCTGCGCGAGCTGCTGGGCAAATCACAGGCATAAAGCGGGGAAATGATGTACGAACGCGCGCGGGCGAAGGTTCTCCTGGTCGATGACCGGCCGGAGAACCTGATCGCTCTGGAGGCGATGCTGGAGCCGGAAGGCTTCCAGATTGTCAAGGCCAACTCAGGAACGGAGGCGCTCAAGCACCTGCTGACGGATGATTTTTCCGTAATTCTTCTGGATGTCCAGATGCCGGGGATGGACGGATTTGAAACGGCGTCGATGATCAAACAGCGCGAGCGGTCGCGCCATATCCCGATTATCTTCATCACGGCGCTCAGCTTTGAAGACCGCCATGTCTTTCAGGGCTATTCCGTGGGCGCCGTCGATTACATGGCGAAGCCCCTCAATCCCGACATCCTGATCTCGAAAGTCCGGGTCTTTGTCGAACTGTTCGAAAAGAACGAAGAGGTTTTGGAGCAGGCGGATCTTTTGCGTCGCCAGCAGCTGCGGGAAGCCGAACTGCACTCGGAGTACATGCGCGACCGACGTATCGCCGAAGTGCTGCAAAAGGCGATGCTAATGTCGCCGCCTCAGGATCAATATCCGGGTGTCCAGGTCGTAACCCGCTACGAGGCCGCCTCGAACGAGGCGAACTTGGGCGGAGATTTTTTCGACGTCTTCAAGATCGGTCCGCAAAAACTCGCCCTCGTGGTCGGGGATGTCAGCGGCAAAGGGCTGCAAGCCGCCGCCCGCACCGCCGAGGTCAAATTTACGCTGCGCGCTTTTCTCAAACACTCGCGCAATCCCGCACAATCCCTCCAGCAAGTCAATGCGATCCTTTGCTCCTCCGATACAGATGTCGACGGTATCGCGGCCTTCACTTGCGTCACACTTGTGGTTCTGAACCTCCAAACCGGCGCCGTTGAGGTGATCAGTGGGGGTATGGAGCCGCCGTTCGTTCTGGATGCTGAGGGAAATGTCCGTGTGCTTGAGGCGAAGGGATTCCCTCTGGGGGTTCAGGCGGAAGCGGCTTATTCCGTCTTGAAAACGAAACTTCGGATTGGGGATACGATCGTCGCCTTTACGGATGGCGTCACAGAAGCGCGTAAAGGCTACGACTTATTCGGTTACGATCGGGTCGGCGCGGTGGCCGCCGGCAATCCCGCCAGCGTGCCACTGGACGAAGTCGGGGATCAGCTGCTCTGCGCCGCGCGTGAATTCGCCGGCGGTAAGCTTCAGGATGACGCCTGTCTGCTGCTGGCGCGGCGAGTGGCCGCGCCAAAAGATGTTGGAAGTCCAAGGTAAGGTACGAGCAAGAAACTATGTCACATCCCGCCAAAATTCTGCTGGTGGACGACCGGCCGGAAAACCTGATCGCCTTGGAGGCGACACTGGAGCCGCTCGGCCATGAATTAGTGCTCGCGCGATCCGGCGTAGAGGCGCTGAAGCGTCTGCTTTTCGACGACTATGCGCTGATCCTGCTGGATGTGCAGATGCCGGGGATGGACGGCTTTGAAACGGCGACGCGCATCAAAGAGCGCGGCAAGTCCCGTTATATCCCGATCATTTTCCTGACGGCTCTCAGCACACAGGAGCAGGATATCTTTCAGGGCTATACGGCCGGCGCCGTGGATTACATCGCCAAGCCCTTCCATCCGGAGATTCTCCGCTCGAAGGTTCGTATCTTTTTGGAGCTCTACGAAAAGACGGAGCAAATCAAGGCGCAGGCGGAGCTGATTCGGAAGAGGGATTTGCACGATGGCGAGCGTCTGCGCAATGAAATGCAGAAGGACCTCGAACAAAAGCATCTGATGGATATGGCGCAGCTCCAGTTCGGATTTTTGCGCGATGTTCTGCACAGCGTAACAGAGGGGCGCTTGACTCTCTGCCAATCTGAGGATGAGTTTCCAGAGCCGCTTTCGGTGACGGTCGGCCATGTCTCTCTGGCGCCCCATGGGGCGATTCGTGACCTGCGCGACTGCGCCCAAGCTGCCGCCGCCCAAGCAGGACTTCCGGATCTGCGCTGGCAGGATTTGGTCACCGCCGCCAGTGAAGCCGCGATGAACGCCGTCGTTCACGGCAGCAATGGCGAAGGCCATGTTTATCTCGATCCAAGCGGCGCCGTCCAGGTCTGGGTGCGCGACCGAGGCCGCGGCATCGCCATCGAAAATATCTCGCGCGCCACCTTGGAGCGCGGCTACACGACCGCCGGCACCATGGGGCACGGATTCTGGCTGATCCTGGAAACCGTGGACCGCGTGTTCCTCAACACCGGCCCCAGCGGCACGACGATTGTCATCGAACAAGCGCGCACCCGTCCGCAGCCGCCCTGGCTGCGGGCATAGGCCGCCCATCCCCCACCGAAGCTTGCTTCGGTGGGGAGATGAGCCCTCCTTGCAATCCCCCCGCATAATTCTGTATAATGTCTCCCTATGGCAAGCGTTGACCGTGATATGTGGCTGGGCGAAGGCCGCCGTGTGCTCGAAGAGGAAGCGCGGGCGCTGCAGTCGCTCGCCGCGCGGATGGATTCGGGTATCTGGATGTCGGCTGTGACGCTTCTTTTGGAGGCGAAAGGGCGCGTTGTCGTGACGGGCATGGGCAAGAGCGGGGCGGTTGGGCGCAAGATCGCCGGGACGCTCGCTAGTACCGGAACGCCTGCCTTATTTCTTCATCCCGCCGAAGCGGTGCATGGTGATTTGGGGATGCTCGCTCCCGCCGATGTCGTGATTGCGCTCTCCTACAGCGGGGAGACCGACGAGATCCGCGCCATCTTGCCCACGATCAACCGACTGCAAGTTCCCATTCTCGCTCTCACGTCCAACAAGCGCTCGACTCTCGCGCAGAGCAGCGCTGTGGTGATCGATGTCGGCATCGGTCAGGAAGCCTGTCCGATGAACCTCGCCCCGACCACCAGCACCACCGCCATGATCGCGATGGGCGACGCGTTGGCGCTCACCGTGATGGGTGCTCGCGGCTTCGACGCCTCCGACTACGCTAAGCTCCATCCCGCCGGCTCTCTGGGACGGCGTCTCACACTGCGTGTCGCCGATGTGATGCGCACCGGCGACAACCTCGCCATCGTCTCGCAGGACGCCGTGATGTTCGACGCGGTGTTTGCGATCACCAAGGCCCACGCCGGGGCGGCCATCGTCGTGGACAGCGAAGGCCGCCTGACCGGCCTCGTCACCGATGGTGACATTCGCCGTCATCTTCTGGACGGTCAGGATCTTCTCCAGCGATCTGTTTTCTCCGTCATGAACCGCGCTCCCGGAACCGTGTCCTCGGACATTCTCGCCATTGAAGGCTTGCAGCGCCTGGACGATTTCCATCCCGACCCCGGCAGCAAAGCGGGCGAAGCGCCCGTGGTGGACACCAATGGCCGCCCCGTGGGTATGCTGATGCTGAAAGATTTGGTCAAAGCGGGGATCGTGCTGGAATGAGAAATGTCGCATGGATCGTACTCGATGTCGACGGCACGTTGACCGACGGCAAAATTGTTTACGACGATAAGGGCGGCGAGGCCAAAGCGTTTCATGTCGCCGATGGCTTGGGGATCGTGATGGCGCAGATGATGGGGCTGCGCGTCGCCATTCTTTCGGGGCGGCGCAGCGCCGCCGTGGAGCGCCGGATGGCGGAGCTGAAGGTCATGGACATTATCCAGGGCGCCGGCGATAAGGCGGATAAGCTGCATGGCCTCATGCGTGAGCACCGTCTGAAGGCCGATCAAGTCGCATACGTCGGCGACGATTTGAACGATCTGCCGGCTTTCGATGTCGCCGGGGTGCGCATCGCCGTCGCGAACGCCGACGCCTTGCTCATCAATCGGGCCGATTACGTGACGCCGCGTCCCGGCGGCGCGGGCGCGGTGCGCGACGCGATCGATGAAATTCTGCGCCGTCAGGCGAAGTATGAAGACGCTGTCGCGCGCTATCTGCGTCTCTCCGCCGCGAACGCCGCTAACCCATCCCAATGACACAGACCCTGCACATCCTCCACACCAACGATTTTCACAATCACCTGACGCCCGAACAGGCCCAGTTTATCGCGAAGACCAAAGCGGGCCTGGACAACGTGATTTTGCTCGATGCTGGCGACGCTATCTCGGCGGGCAATGTCGGTGTGCGCGTTGGCGGCGAACCGATTTTAACTCTGATGTCCGAAACGGGTTACGACGTCATGACGATGGGCAACCGTGAGTTCCATGTCGCCGACACTCTGCTGCGAACCAAGATCAATCGCGCTGCGTTTCCCATTCTCTGCGCCAACATACGGTGGCGTGAGGATCGAGGCGAAACGCTGCCTGTCGCGCCGTCGGTCGTGAAGACTCTGCCGAGCGGTCTGCGTGTGGGGATTTTTGGGGTCACAGTTCCGATGGTGACGGATCGTATGAAAGCGCGGCATATCAGCGCCTTTTTGTTCGACGATCCGTTAGTAGTCGCCCGCCGCGAGATCGAAAGATTGCGTCGTGAAGTCGATATTCTGATCGCGCTCACCCATATTGGCGTCAAAGAAGATCGGCGCGTGGCCGCCGCCTGTCCAGAATTGGATTTGCTGATTGGCGGACATACTCATGTCGTTCTCGAAGAGCCCGAACGGGTGGGGGAAGTCCCGGTGGTGCAGGCGGGATGGTTCGGACACTATTTGGGACATGTGACGATGACGCTGGATGGCGCTTCGGTTCAGTCGGTGACGGGGCGGCTGATGCCGCTGAAAGGTTGACGGGATCGCGATGCCGCTTCTCATCCTGCCGATTATTTGGATCCTGACCGCTGTTGGCCGCAACGCTACGCGTAAGCTAAAGTTCGTTTCCGAGCCGACCGTGCTGGAGCGCAATCTGATTGGCTACGCCATCGGACTGGGCCTGCTCGCCTACGGTCTTCTCGCGCTCGGTCTCGCCGGCTTGCTTTACCCGGCGGCCGGATTGGGATGGCTTGTCCTGATGGCCGCACTCGGCGGCTGCCGCCACCGCGCGATGTTTCGAGAAGCCCGTGAACGGATGGCGACCTGTTTCCATCCCCCGGCGCATATCTGGGGCATGATCGCCGCCATTGTCGCGTTCGGAGCCGTCGCGCTGATTGGGGACTTCTGCCCTCCGACACTTTTTTTGAACGGCCCGAAATCAGACACCCTGCCGGGCCTAGGCTACACCGAGTGGGACAGTCTGTCCTACCATCTCGCCGATCCCAAACTGTTTTTGGCCGCGCACCGTATTTATTACATTCCCTGGGAGCACCATTCCAATTTCGCCTTTACGGCGGAGATGTGGTATACGCTGGGGCTGATGGCCGGAAGTGTCCCACTCGCGAAGCTGTTCCACCTGACGTGCGCCATCGGCGCGAGCCTGGCGATCTACGCCATCGGCGCGCGGCATTTGGGAAGCAAGGTCGGCGCGCTGGCAGCGGCGCTATTTGCCTCGTTGCCATTGGTATTTTGGGAAGCGGGGACGGCCTATGTCGACCTCGCCGCAACGTTCTTCGTGACGCTGACTTTGATGGCGCTCGTGAATGGGATCGCGGAGAAGGACACGCGCTGGATCGGCCTCGCCGCGCTGATGATGGGCCTGACGCTCAGCGCGAAAGCGACCGCAGTTGCGACGCTGGTGCTGTTCGCCATCGCCGTCTGGATTTGGCGCAACAAAAGCCTGGGTGAAAATCTTGGGAAGTCTCTGCTCGGCGCGGTGAAGTGGGGTCTGGCGGCGATCGCGGTCGGCGCGCCGTGGTTTCTGAAGTCCATCGCGTACACCGGCAATCCGATCTTTCCCTTCTATTACAAGATCTTCGGCGGCAAGTACTGGAGCGCCGAAAATGCGGCGGCTTACGACGCCGCGAACTCCCACTTTGGGATGGGGCGCCAGGCGCTGGACCTGCTGCTCACGCCGTTTAACCTCACGATGTATCCCGTGCCGGGCCACTCGCCGCTCACCTACTTGTTTCTGACCAAAGGGATGGGCGACAAGCCGTTCAACGACTTTCAGAGCGAGCTGATCGCGCTGTCTCCGCTGCTGCTCGCCGTGCTCTTCATACCCGCGTTCCGTAAGGGGCAGACCCCATTTTTGATCAAGGCCCTCGGCGCCTTTGCCGCGATATCGCTTGTGTTCTGGTTCGCAACGACTCAGTATCTGCGATATTTATTGCCGCTCGTCCCTGTGCTGTGCCTAATCGCCGCCTGGGTCGTGGTTCAGATGCGCGAGGAGCGCACGATCACCGGGCGGGCGCTCACAGCCATGACCGTCCTCTCGTTTGCCTTCTCGGCGTTTGTGGGTGTTCGGCTTGCGAGCGCCCAGGCGCCGGTCGCGTTTGGGCAGGTATCGAAGGACGACTACATCACTGCCGGTTTCGCGCCTTATCCCGCGATGCAGTATATCAATACGCAATTGCCCGCGAACGCCAAGGTCGTCTTCTACGGCAACCCCTTTGGCTACTACAGCGAGAAGCCCTATTTGTGGGGCGAAGCCGGCCACAGCACCTACATCCCATACTCGACCTTCCAGAGCAAAGACGATCTGCTACGCTGGTATGAGAGCCAGGGAATTACCCATGTGCTGGTCAACCCCCGTTTCTTCGGTTTGGCGGCTGGGCCAGGATGGACTGGCTGGGTGTACGACCTGACGGCGGGCTCATCACAACCGGTCTTTCAGGATCACGGCGTCTACGTCTTCGCCCTGCCGCATTCTTCCACCGTGGGGTCAAAATCATGACCGAGACACCCGAAATCAATCGCGCCACCTCGTTCTCCATGACGCGCGGACTATGGGCGATGCTGCTGGGCGTGATGGCGCTGTTCGTCGTCTTCGCTGTGGCGTACAGCCAGGTGACACCCGCCGCGGTGGCGGAGCAGCATAACGCCGATGAGAACGCGCATGTGCTGTATGTGAAGACGCTGGCGAGCGGCCATCTTCCTGTTTTTAAAAAGGACGGCGAGGACTATGAGGCGCACCAGCCGCCTTTGTATTATGTTCTGGCCACACCGGCGTATCTTGCGGCGCGCGGCGCGGACGCTGCGATGCAGGTGCGGGCGATGCGATTTGTGTCGATCGTCATTGGGGCGCTGATTGTACTCGTCGCGTTTTTCTGCACGCGGGAGATCCTGCCAAGGCAGCCCGGGGCGGCGCTGGCCGTCGCCGCGTTTCTGGCGCTGCTGCCGGGGTTTATCGCCATCAGCGCCTCCGTCACGAACGACACGCTGACGATGCTTGTGATTGGCGTCGGCCTCTTACTAACGGCGCGTCTGGCGCGCTGGACTCAGACCGAAGACATCGCAGATAAATCGAAGGCGCTTTATCAAAAATCGGCTTTGATCGGATTGGCGCTGGGACTGGGCATTCTGACTAAGACGCTGACGGCCCCGCTGTTTCCGACCGTAATCTTCGCCTTTTTGCTGCTAGCATATGGAAAGCGCATCACGGGACAGCAGGCAGTCGTCTCGGTTGTGATCGCCTGTGGTGTTGGCGTGGCGGTCGCGCTGCCCTGGCTGATGCGCAACAACGCGCTTTACGGCGACCCGATTGCATCGCATCTGTTCCAAACCGCGTTTAACGACACGAAATACACAATGACAGCGGATATTATGATGCGCGTCTTCGGCGGTTTCGATAAATATCTGATCGTCGTGTTCCAGTGGGCGTTTGCCTCGTATTGGGGCGGATTCGATTCCATGCGCGCTTTCTGGGGGATGGAGCCGCATAAGAAGGCGCCGAACTTTGCGAACGGACCGGCGGCAATTTACTCCCTGCTGGCGATCCTTTGCGTTGCGAGCGTGATCGGTCTTGCGCGGGGGCTCAAAACGATCAAGGGGGACGCCGGCGCGCAGGCGTTGTTCGGAGCGTGCGCCGCGCTGACGGCGCTCACTTTGGTCGCATTCCTCCAGTTCAACTTTACTTACTTCCAGGCGCAGGGGCGTTATTGGTACCCCGCGATCTATCCTCTGACACTATTCTTCGTCGTGGGCTGGCGCGGCCTGCTTGCGAACGCGCAGGCGCGTCGCGGAGCGTACGTATTTGCAGCAGTGGCGATGGTGGGGCTGAATATCTTCACGATCGTTTCGCTGCTGGCCCCTCGGTTCGCCGGGGGATAGAGGGTATAATCGTTTCGACCTTCATAATGGCCCATTCGTCTAGCCCGGCCCAGGACGCTGCACTTCTCGGTGTGGAAACAGGCGGTTCAAATCCCCTATGGGCTACTACATTACACCGCGCTCACGGTCCTCATGAACAATTGAGTTGACGGGAATCGGGTTTTCCGGTTATAATATCGCCAGGAGAGCGAATCGCCTGATTATCGATCGGGACGAACGCCCCATTTGTTTTTCGTCATCGAATCGCTTTGCGGCGTTTCTTTACAGATTTTAGAGTTTTCACAGACATGCGCCGAACAAAAATCGTTTGCACCATCGGGCCTGCGACCAGCAGCCCCGAGGCATTGCGTCAGCTTATCGAAGCCGGGATGGACGTTGCCCGTCTCAACTTCTCCCACGGCAGCCACGCCGGACACGCCGCCGTGATCTCCTCGCTCCGATCCATCGCCCAGGAGATGGGACGACCTCTTTCCATTCTGCAGGATCTTTCCGGCCCGAAAGTCCGTGTGGGCAAAATCGCCGGCGACGGCGTTTATTTGCACGCTGGCAGCCAAATCATCCTGACAATGGAAGATGTTCCCGGCGACGAAGAGAAGATCAACCTTCCCGTTCCTGAAATCTTTGAGACGGTGCTTCCCGGCACGCATTTGATGCTCGATGACGGTTTGATCGAGCTGCGCGTCAAGTCCAAGCGCGCGGATTCACTGGTCTGCGAAGTTATCGTCAGCGGTCTCTTGACCTCGCACAAGGGCGTCAACGTTCCCGGTGTTTCGCTGCCAATCGCCGCAGTTACCGACAAAGACCTTGAGGATTTGCACTTCGGCATCCAGCAGCAAGTCGACTGGGTCGCCGCGTCGTTCGTGCGCTCTCCTACCGACATCGCCGTCCTGCGCGGCGTCTGCGATGCGGCGCGCGCTAAGATCCCTATCATCGCTAAGATCGAGAAGCACGAAGCGATCACTTGCATCGATGAAATTTTGGAAGTCGTGGACGGCATCATGGTCGCCCGAGGCGACCTGGGCGTGGAAGTTCCGATCGACGAAGTTCCTGTCCTCCAGAAGATGCTGATCCGCAAGGCCAACCGGGCCGGCAAGCCGGTCATTACGGCGACGCAGATGCTGGATTCCATGATCCGCAATCCGCGCCCGACCCGCGCGGAGGCGACCGACGTCGCCAACGCAATTTTTGACGGCACCGACGCCGTCATGCTGTCCGGGGAGACCGCCGTGGGGCAGTATCCCTTTGACACGGTCCGAATGATGGCGAAGATCGCCACGCATACGGAAGCGTCGCTGGACTACGCAAAGATCCTGGACGAAAAAGGCACGGCCGCCAACGCAGATCGTATCTCCATTACGGAAGCGGTCGGCGAGGCGCTGTGCGACATCGCGCAGGACCTGCACTGCTCGGCGATTATCGCGGCCACGGCCAGCGGGCGAACGGCTCGCGTCGTGTCCCGCTATCGCCCGCGCGCGCCGATCATCGCGGCCACGAACCGCGCGACGACGTTTCAGCGATTGGCTCTGATTTGGGGCGTGCATCCGGTCATGGTGGATATGGCCGATGATGCGGATAGTATGGTTCAGATCTGCATCGACGCCGCCAATAAGTCGGGCTACGTTCAAGACGGAGACATTGTCGCCCTTTCCGGCGGCGTTCCCGTCGGACAAACGGGAAGCACCAACTTTATCAAAATCCATCGGATCGGACAGCCGCTCCGTCCCGAATGATCCGCTCAGGGCGACCTCTTCGCCGAGCGCCATTCCCGTTCGTAACGACCGTGTTCGCCAATTGAGGACACCGCCATAGACCGCCATAGCAGTAAACACCGAGACGAGCAGGCATCGACGGGGCGAGCGAAGCGCACCGGACGCAGGCGTCCGCGCCGCATCCTGGGCCTTTGGGCGCGTCTGGCCCTGCTGACCGTGTTTATCGGCATGCTGACGGCCGCCGCAGTCGCGCTTGTGGCGAAAGCGATCCGTCCGTACCAAGAGGCGAGCGTACAAAGCACCCAGCTTGCGGCGTCCAACGGACAGATTCAGAATCTTGATGCGGAAAACGCTTCGCTGCGTCGCCGCATCGCCTATTTGCAGACTTCGGAAGGCGAAATGAGCGAAGCCCGGAAAATGGGCTATTTGCGCCCGGGAGAGATCCCTATCGTGGTGGAGGGCGCCGCGACCCCGTGGTCCGACGCGCCCGCTCCGCCATCGCCTTCCCCCGCGCAGAATAACTTTCGCGATCGCGCCCAGCAATTCTGGCGCTCGCTGACAGGCCTGCGCTCTCATTAACTAAGAGAGTTTTGGATGGCTAAAGAAATCATCGTCAACGTCGGACACCGCGAGACACGCATCGCGGTGCTCGACGAAAAGCTGCTCGTGGAGCTCCATGTGGAGCGCGAGCAGCGTGTTGTCGGCAACCTTTATAAGGCGAAGGTGGATAACGTGCTGCAAGGCATGGACGCCGCATTCGTCGAGATCGGCCTGGAGCGCAACGCGTTCCTCTACGTCGCGGATATTCTTCCTGAAGACGACGAAGAGGGCGGGGGACGCTTCCGTGGCCGCGACCGCCGCGACCTCCATATCAAGGACCTTGTCCAGCGCGGAGATCAGCTGCTCGTGCAGGTGGTCAAAGGCCCGCGCGGCACCAAAGGCTCCCGTGTCTCCACTCGTGTCTCCCTCCCCGGGCGCTTCCTTGTTCTGATGCCCGAAGCCAACAACCTTGGCGTCTCGCGTAAGATCGACGAGAGCAAAGAGCGTGACCGCCTGAAAAAGATCGTGCAGAGCTTCCGCGAGCAGGGCTTCGGCGTCATTGTACGCACGGAAGCCGAAGGCCGCGGCGCCGCTGAGCTTCGGCAGGACTATTTGATGCTCACGGAAACGTGGCGCGAAGTCCAGGCGAAGTCCAAATCGACCCAGGCGCCCGCCTTGATCCATCAGGACATGGGCCTGGTTTATAAGATTTTACGCGATGCCTTCGGCTCGGACATTGGCCGCCTGGTGATCGATTCGCCGACGGACTATGCTCAGGCGCACGAGATCATCTCCCGAATCTCCCCCGATCTTCAGGACCGC
>JAOQAA010000555.1 GCA_025963815.1 Capsulimonas sp. | reverse complement strand
GCTGCAAGTCTACCAATCCCGTCGACGCTGAGTCGCTCCGCATCCAGAATCAACGTCTTGCCGCGCTCGTCGACGTCGCACCATGCGGCTTTTGTACGTTCGACAACAACGGCATCGTCGAGACGTGGAACGCGGCCTGTGAGCGAATTTTCGGTGTGAGTGCTGCCCAAGCGGTCGGGAACGCGCTTCCGGTCAACCTCGATGGCGATCGGCAGGAATTCGGGGGTTTCCGAAGCCTCCTGCTGGCAGGCGAGGCGTTTACCGATATCGAAACGGTTCGACGCAAGGCAGACGGGACGTTCGTCAATTTGAGCATGTCTGCGGCGCCACTGAAGGACTCTGGAGGGATGGTTCAGGGAGCGATGGCGACATTTGTCGACATCAGCGAGCGCAAGCGCCGCGAAGAAGAACATCAGCAGTTCGTCTCGCTTGTCGAGAAAAATGCCGACTTTATCGCCATCCTAGACCTCGATGCCAAACCGCTCTACTTGAACGAGTCGGGGCGCCGCTTGGTGGGGCTGGATCCGATCGCTTCAGTTCTCGAGTTGGATAGCAGCAATTTTTATTCTCCGACGAGCCGATTGCGCTTTGACGGCGAGGTCGTACCGGCCGCAATCAAACGCGGAAGCTGGGAGGGCGAACTTCAGCTTCGTCATAACGACGGCGGGCAGGACATAGACGTGCGCGGAAGCGTCTTCATGGTCCGCCACTCGGAGAACGACCGTCCCCTTTGCCTTGCCGCATCGTTTCGAGACATCACGCAGCAGAAGCAAGACGAAGAATCGTTGCGGCGCCGAGATGTGTTGCTGGTCGCGGTCGCCGCGGCAACCAATCGATTGATCCAGAATACGCTGCCTTTGGCCGGCATTCATGAGGCATTGGAAATCATTGGCCGCGCCACGCAGGCAGATCGCGCCTTCGCGCTTTGTTTGAACGACGAGGCGGGAGGAAGTTCGACTCTGCCCGATTGCGAATGGCGGGCTTCTGACGGCGCACTAGGGGCCCTGGCCCAGGAGCGTCAGATACCGCCAGCTTGGCGAAAAGCATTCGCGGCAGGCGAGGCAATTCACGGTCCGCTGGCCTCGTTCCCGGCCGAAGAGCGCCACGCGCTTGAGGAGCACGGCGTCGTAGCGATCCTGATGATACCCATCCTGATCGAAGGCCGGCTCTGGGGACTCATTGGCTTTCACGACTCGCAACGGATGTGCGCATGGAGCGACGCGGAACTCTCGATATTGCTCGCGCTGGCGGGAAGTATCGGCAGTGCGATCGCCAGGTCGCAAAGCGAAGCGAACCTCCGTTTTCTCAATGAAGAGCTGGCCGAATCACTCAAGTGGCAGGCAACCATGGCTGCCGAACTCGAGAAATCGAGCCGCGCAGCCGAGACGGCAAACACCGTCAAAAGCGAATTCCTGGCGAATATGAGCCACGAGATTCGCACGCCGATGACGGCGATCATCGGTTACTCCGATCTCTTGCTCGAGACCGACGTAACGGCGGACGAGAAGGCGGGATACATAACTTCGATCCGGCAGAACGGTCGGCATCTACTCGAGCTGATTAATGACATTCTTGATCTCTCCAAGATCGAGGCCGGCAAGATGCAGGTCGAGCAGATCGAATGCTCGCTTAGCGGGATCGTAGCTGACGTGGCATCGATGATTCGCAGCCGCGCGACGGACAAGGGGCTGGAGTTTAGGGTGCACTATCCCGCACCATTGCCAAAACACGTCCGAACGGATCCGACGCGCCTGCGACAAATTCTGATTAACCTGCTCGGAAACTCCATCAAGTTCACTGAGCGAGGAAGCATAACGCTCGAGGTGCAGGTGCTCCCGCCCGCCGATCCAATCGCGTTGCAGGAATCACGCTTGCGGGTGGTGGTGCGCGATACCGGCATAGGGATGACGCCTGAGCAGATGCGGCGACTCTTTGGCGCGTTCGCCCAAGCCGATAGCTCGACGACGCGACGATTCGGTGGAACTGGCTTGGGACTACACATCTGCAAGCGCCTAGCCGGTATGCTTGGCGGCGATCTCTCCGTCGAAAGCATTCACGGTCAGGGCAGCGCCTTCGCACTGGACATCGGCTGTGGCCCCATTTCGACGGACTATGAGGTCGAATCCGCAAGCGAGCTGATGGCGCCCGTCGCGCAGCCGGCAGTTGATCTGATTCCGGTGGCACCGATTCGCGGGCGGGTTCTTCTCGCCGAGGATGGACTGGACAATCAGAGACTCATTTCCATGTATGTGCGGAAGGCAGGAGCCGAAATCGAGGTAGTCGGCAACGGCCGGCTTGCGGTCGAACGGGCGCTCGCAGCCCAGGAAACAGGCACCGCATTCGATGTGATTTTGATGGATATCCAGATGCCCGAGATGGACGGCTATGCCGCCGTGGGCGAACTTCGACGTCTCGGCTATGCCGTGCCGGTGATCGCTTTGACGGCTCACGCGATGCCGGAGGATCGGGCGCGGTGCCTCGCATGCGGCTTCACCGATTTCGCGACGAAGCCAATTAATCGCCGACTATTGGTGGAGATGATTGCGAAGCATTCGGCGCTCACAGCGGCCGGCGATACACCACCAACGATGCGAAGCGATTTCGAAGGTCAATCTGACATGCAGGAACTGCTCGACATCTACGTGTCGGAATTGCCGGCAGTCGTCACCGAGCTGCAACAACTGCTGAAAATGCAGGATGAAACAGGTCTTGCATCTGCACTGCACCGTATCAAAGGCACGACGGGGAGTTATGGCTTTACCGGCTTGAGCCGATTCGCAACATGTGCTGAGACTAGTCTTCGTGAGCACGGCGACCTGGCCAAAGTGGCAAGTGAAGTCGAAGCGTTGATTCAGGCTATTCAAAGTGTCGAGCGATTCCCGCGCGAGAAAGACGTCCATGGCCATTGAAAAGCCGACCGCCTCCAAGAGTGTGGATCCG
Organism: Capsulimonas sp.; assembly: GCA_025963815.1. Lineage (GTDB taxonomy): Bacteria > Armatimonadota > Armatimonadia > Armatimonadales > Capsulimonadaceae > Capsulimonas. The sequence goes on along the minus strand of JAOQAA010000555.1, from coordinate 873 downwards.
AAGGTCGTTGAGATCCTTGATCGCCTAGACCTGAAGACCCAGGATTCATCCACTTTTACGATTTCGGGCGCGTGGCGGTACCGCCAGCCGAACATGAGCCTGTCGATCGAGCATGCGGCCGGCGGTATTGCTCGCACGGCGTGCCAAGCGCGATTGCTTTGGCGTGACGGAATCGCGCTGCTCTCGTCGAGCTTCAGTTACGCGGGCTCTGCTTGCACGCTCCTGCTCGTCTCTAACGAAGGCGATTTAATGTCGATTCGCGGCGCGATCGAGGCCTGCCGACATGTGCAAGGAAACTACCACGAACTAAAGATCAAGTTCACTCACTCTATCGAGCCCCAGATGTTCATCGAGAACAACTCGAAAGGAGAGAACGGAAACGGCGTATCCCATCTTGACCCGTCCCACCTTCGGGCAAACATCGTTCACCTTGATGACTCCGAGGCGGACGCGCGATTACTGACACACCATCTTCGCGACTCGGGCATCACGTTGCGGTCTTGCCGCACGCCCGCCGATGCGTTAGCTGCACTCAAAGATATCGAAATGGCCGACATCTTTCTTTGCGATCTCAACCTGGGGAATGGCAAAGATAGTATTCCCGTCATTCGCGATGCCCGCAGCGGCGGCTTCACGGGACCGATCGTCCTATTAACGGCGGAGCACCAGCCAGGAAAACTCGAATCCGCGAAGCAGGCTGGCGTCGATGTGGTGCTGGCAAAACCATTTACGCGAGAAGCCCTGATGAACGTGATCGTGCGCCTTCACCATCAGGTGGGAGCGATCGCGGGCGATACGCTTTACAGCACCATGAGCGAACATCCGGACGTCGCCGACCTCGTCGGTAGCTATGTGACTGAAATGAAGGGCATG
>JAOQAA010000500.1 GCA_025963815.1 Capsulimonas sp. | reverse complement strand
CGGCGGCGTTGAAGGAGTCGTGGTCGTCGGTGATTTCATACTTAGCGTCGTCGGGAAACTGGGCGCTGTAGCCAAGGGCGACGGCGGCATTCCAGACTTTGTCGTTGATCTCGGGGTGGAGCCGCTGCGACGTCTTCTCGCGATGCACTTCGAGATGGTCGTCGCCGATCATGTCCAGGAGGAGAGCGTATTCGGGCTTATTGTCGCCGGGGTGGGCGGCAAAGTACTTGGCGCCAAGGTACATCTTTTCGTCGCCCGGTCCCCAATCCTCGCCGTCGACAAAGAGAAGCACCACGCCGATATCGGGTTTCTTGTCATGGAACTGGCGCGCCAACTCCAGCAGGACTGCCGTGCCGGATGCGCCGTCGTCGGCGCCGACGATTGGCTTTTCCCGGTTGGCGTTATCGATTTCCTGGTCGGCCGTCGGGCGCGTGTCCCAGTGGGTGAACAGCATGATTTTGCGTTTGGCGTCCGGGTTGATCACGCCAATGATGTTCGTCAGCGACAGGCGCACGCCGCGCGTGGAGTCGCGGTAGGGGAAGATCTGCGTGTCCACCTTGTCTACGTAAGGCGTGAGCTGCTGAATAATGTAGTCCTTGCACTTCTCGTGCGCCGCCGAGTGCGGCGGGCGCGGGCCAAAGTCGCATTGCGCCTTCAGGAAGCCGAACGCGCGGTCGGCGTCAAATGGCGGATGCGCTGCGGCGACGGGAGCCGCCGTCGCGGGCGAGTTGGAATGGGAGACGCAGCCCGGTGTCAGCATCAGCAAAACGAGAGCGGCGGCGGTACGCGTGAACGGCTTCAAATGGGACTCCTTCGCGCTGTGCTCCATGGGGGCATGGACATGCGGCGTCGATACGGTTATTATAACCTCCAATCCGTGCTAAGGCGAAACACACGAAAGCAAAAAGAGATATTGACAGGCAAGATCGCGTGTGTTACAATGAAACCGGTGTTATAAAACCGGTTTCATACGTTTGTAAAAATGCTGAAAAAGAACGTCAATATCAATGATCTGGCCACGCGGCTGGGGCTTTCCAAAGGGAGCGTATCCCGCATCCTGAACGATCCGCAGGCGCCGTTCGCGCCGGAAACACGCCGCCGCGTCATGGCGTTGGCGGCGGAGCTGGAGTACCGGCCCAACGCGATCGCCCGGGCGCTGGCGACCGGGCAGACGGGAAGCGTCGCCTTTTGGATCCGTGACCTCGCCGTCGCGTATAACGCACATGTGGCGCAGGCGTTCGAGACGCAGATCGAGGCGGCCGGATATCACCTGTTCATTCGGCTTTACGGAGGCGGCGAAGGAAAGCCGTTTCCGCAGATGACGCCGGAGAACGCGGATGGGATTGTGACGCACGGCGCGCCGCCCCATGGCTGGACGGTGATGGCGCAGAGCGACTCGCGCCGCGTTCCGCTTGTTCTGACCGGCGCGATCCTGGACCCGGAAGCGCTCGACTGGGTCGGCGTGGATTTTTATGGCGTCTCCCGCACGGCGGTGGAGCATCTGCTGGCGTCGGGCCGCCGACGGGTCGCCCTGCTGACGCCGAGCCACCAGTGCGACGACCGGCGATTGGCTTATCTGGAAGTCATGGCCGAAGCCGATCTTGCTCCCGAAGTGATTGAGACGGACGGGGAATCGCGCTCAGCCGTTCGCCGCTCGCTCGCCGAATATATTGCCGCGCACGGACATCCCGAAGCAATGTTCTGCCATAACGACGACGCCGCCATCGCCGCCAGTCGGGTGCTAGTTGACCTGGGCTTGCGCATTCCTGACGATGTCGCGCTGATCGGCTGTGACGGCATTGAGGATATTGAGTATTTGACGACGCCGCTTAGTACGATCGTTCTGCCGATCGACGAGATGTGCGCGCTCGCCTGGCGGTATTTGAAGCGGCGGATGCAGGAACCTGACGCGCCGCCGCAGCGCATCACGCTTCAGCCGACGCTTGCGCTGCGCGCCTCCTCAGGAGTCTCATAGATGCACGACAGTGACCCGCTTATGAACGTTTCCCTCACACGCCGTCAGTTTTTGAAGACGGCGACCTTCGCCGCCGGTGTACTGCTGGCCGGGTGTGGCCCGAAAGGCGTTCCCGGAGCGCGGGTCACCCTGACGCAGTGGTATCACCAGTACGGCGAGCCGGGCGCTCAGGAAGCCGTCCAGCGTTACGCCCGCGAGTACACGAAGCTTCACCCGGATATTGCCGTCCGCGTCGTCTGGATCCCCGGCGACTACAGCACGAAGCTCGGTACTGCGCTGCTGACTCGCAATGGCCCTGATGTGTTTGAATCCTCCCTGAGCCTGCCGATGGTTACGGCGGGAGAGGTTGTTCCCCTGGACGATCTGTTCACCCCGGAGATCCGAGCGGATTTCAATCCGAAGGACCTGGCGTTGAACTCCGTCGGCGGCAAGATCTACGGCGTGAAGATGTTCGATGACACCGCAGCGCTTTATTACCGCAAAAGCATTCTGGAAAAGAGTGGAGTGGAGCCGCCGCGAACGATGGACGCGCTGATCGAAGCCGTCAAGGTCCTGAACAAGGCGGACCGAAAGAGTCTCTTTGTCGGCAACGACGGCGGCGTCGGCTCTCTGCTCACCATCGTTCCCTGGTCGGCGGGAAGCGACTTCCTGGCGGGTGACCGTGTCGTGTTCAGCAATCCACGCACGGCGGCGGCCTACGAAAAGTTGTTGGAGCTGAACGCCACAAACGCACTGCTGATGGGCGCGCCGACGGACTGGTACGACCCGTCGGCGTTCACTCAGGGACTCGCCGCCATGCAGTGGACGGGCCTTTGGGCGTATCCAGCGATCCGAAAGGCCCTCGGCGACGACTTCGGGGTGCTGCCCTGGCCCGCGCTGGACGCGCAGGGAGCGCCCGCGACGTTTCTCGGCGGCTGGACCGCGATGGTCAACGCCCAGAGCTCCCAAATCGAAGAAGCGAAGAAGTACGTCAAGTGGCTCTGGATCGACCGCACGGATCTCCAAAAAGACTGGTGCCTCTCGTACGGGTTCCATGTCCCATGCCGCGCCAGCGTCGCTCTGACCGCCGACGCCCTGCGCGCTCCCGCCGCCGCCGCCGCCGTGCACAATCTCAGTGTCTACGGCCACGCGCTGCCGCCGCAGTGGAACAGCGCCATGGGCACCGCGCTTACCGACGCCGCCACGCATATCCTTAAGGAAGGCCGCCCCGCCGCCGAATCGCTCGCCGTCGCCGCCCACAAATGCGAGGTCGTGCTGCGAAGGATGCAGGAGTAAAGACGTACTGCTGCCCAATTTAGGATTCGGCCCCCTTGCCCCCAATCCTGGGGGAGGAGTTTGTCGTAGGGTTTTATTAGTTTACGCGAGCCAATCAACGCTTACATGTAACTCCTCCCCCAGGATTGGGGGGCAGGGGGGCCGGATCCGAACGACTTTGACACCAACACGAGAT
>JAOQAA010000495.1 GCA_025963815.1 Capsulimonas sp. | reverse complement strand
CTCGGCGCCCCCGTTTCCCACGTTCCTGTTGTCTATTTGGATTCTCCGGCGGATGCGCATCGGGACACCGTACAGTTCGATCTGCGCGCCGGCATGATCGCCGCAGAGGAGCATCTGTTTACGCGCGGCCATAAGCGCATCGGCGTCGTCAGCCCATACGATCCGTTCGATGTGTTTGTGAAGCAGCGCCACCAAACTCTTTACGCCGCCGAGCACGAGCGCGGCGTTCGTGTCATCCCGCTCAAGCTTGAAGACAACAGCCGGTGGGGGGCGCTTAATCTCGGCTTGCAAATTGCCGCGATGGCGTCTTCCGAGCGGCCGACGGCATTGATCTGCCACAACGACCACATCGCGATCGGCGTTTACCATGGCCTGCTGCGCGCCGGCCTGCGCGTTCCCCAGGACATCGCGCTGATTGGGGTCGATGGGATACGGGAAGGCGATTGTATTGACAAGCCGCTGACGACGATCAAGAACCCGGTGGAAGATCTCTGCCGGATCGCGGTTGCGATGCTGCTCGAACGGATTGACGGATTGGTGGAATGCCCCCCAAGACATGTGACCGTCCCGAGCGTCTTTCTGCCCAAGGGCACCACATAGAGCATGCAGGTAATCAATGGCGAATGAAATCGATCGAACCGTGGCGGACGCCGCCGTCTATCACGAAAGCGGGCGGCCGCAATTCCACTTCACGGCGCGCCGAAACTCGCTGAACGCCCCCAACGGCCTCGTCTACCTTGCGGGCGAGTACCATTTGTTTTTTCAGCACAATCCGAAAGGCAATAGCTGGGGGAATATGACCTGGGGACACGCTGTGAGCACGGACCTCGTCCGATGGCGGCAGCTGGAAAACGCAATCGCGCCCGATCAGATGGGCATGATTTATTCCGGCTCAGCAGTGATCGATCACGACAATACTGCGGGATTTCAGACCGACGCCGAACCGGCGATGGTGGCGATCTACACGGCCGCCGGCGGTTCGTCGCCGGAATCCGAGGGGCAGCCGTTTACTCAGTGTCTTGCATACAGCAACGACCGGGGACGGACGATGACGAAATATTCCGGCAATCCCGTTCTGCCACATCTTGTCGGAGAGAACCGTGACCCGAAGGTCATCTGGTATGCGCCCGGCCGGTTTTGGGTAATGACGCTGTTTTTGGACCGTGAGAAATTCGCCCTGTTCACCTCACCGAACTTGAAACAATGGACGCGTTTGCAGACCATCGCGCTGGCGGATTCCAGTGAATGCCCAGATTTCTTTCCCCTGGTTGTGGATGGGAGAGTGGAGGATGAGCGCTGGGTCTTTGTCGCCGCCAACGGTCACTATCTGATCGGGCGTTTCGACGGTCGTGCGTTTACGGAGATCGCTGGACCGTATCTGATGGACGTCGGCGCAAATTTCTACGCCGGACAGACGTTCAGCAACATTCCGGCCACCGACGGCCGGCGCATCCAGATCGGCTGGATGGCCGGCGGGGTCTATCCCGGGATGCCGTTCAACCAGCAGATGAGCTTTCCCGTCGAGCTGACCCTGCGCGATACCCCCGACGGGCCACGTGTTTTTCGATATCCTGTGTCAGAAATCTCATTGCTTGTGGATCGCCATAGGGAGTGGCGCAATTTGACCGTGGCGCCCGGGGAAAATCCTTTGCATGAGATCGATTCGGACCTGCTCGATATTTCCATCGAAGCGCGCTTAAGCGCCGAATCGGTTTTCGGATTTCGGATTGGCGGCAGGGAGATACGGTACTCCGCGCCCGATCGGATCATCTCTTGTCTCGGCCGCGCCGTCAAGCGTGAAAGCCAGGATTCGACCATCACGCTGCGCATCCTCGCCGACCGCACTTCGATCGAGATATTCGTCGACAATGGCCGCACGGTACTGTCCTTCTGTGTGACGCCTACAGAGCCGCGGCCGCCGCTGGAGTTTTTCACCGAAGGATCGCCCGTTTACCTCATTGCCATGGACGTTTGCGTTCTCTTATCGGCATGGCCCGATCCCATATGATCATATTCAAACGACTGATTGTCACCGGGCGACTTTTTCGCGGCTAGTGGATTGCCGGCTTTGTCTGTTTCCACCACGCCGCCCACCGCTGCGCCTGGATTTGACGGGCTTTAGCGCTGGCCCAGGGATCGTAGGTGAGATTCGTGGCGATTTGCCGCGTGCGGAGCAGTGTTTGCAGGGTGCGATAGGCGCCGGCGCGAACCGCCAGGGTTTTGTCGCTGAGGCCGGCGATCAGTGCGGGCAGGGCGTCATCTCCGGCATTGCTGAGAAGGACGACCATGGGCGCGATCTGGGGTTCTTCAAATACTCCCAGCTCCTGCACCAATCCATGGAGACCGGCGGCGGCTTGTTTGGGGTTCTTTGCCTTAAGCGCTCCGTAGGATTTGCTGCTGAGAGCGGTTTTTACCGCCGTGAGGTCCGGGTTGGCCGCCGGGCCTGACACACCCGCTGTCGAAGATTTTAGATGCAATGCCTTGCTGAGTTCGTCCAGGAAGTCTTGCGGGCCGCGATAGCCCTCTGTATCTAAAATCGCCGGTCCACCGCTCGAAGGCAATAACATCACGCGCGGAATCGCATTGATCTGATATGTTTGGGCCTCCGCCTGATTTTTATCGACATCGAGACGCACGCAGATGACGTTTTTGAGCGCGGCTTTCACGGCGGCGTTGGAGAACGTATCTTGCTCCATCTGGCGGCATGGCCCGCACCAGGTTGCGGAAAAGTCGACTAAGATCGGTTTTCCGGTTTTTGCCGATTGGATTTTTGCCGCCGAGAGACTGCTTTGCCACGAGACATCGGCGAATGCGCAGGACGACCAGAATATCAGCAGGAGCGCGATTGTATACTTCATGTGGATACCAATGATTTTCAATGTGCGATCTTCGGCCAGAAGGTCGCGTAGTGGAAATTCTCGCTGTTTTCCTGGTCGTGACAGCGGATACACGTGGCCGGCGTCACGGGGCGCAGGGTGCTCGGTTTGTGGACCTTGGAGCCAGTCGCCGCCGCTGCCTGCATGGTATTAATGTGCTCTTTGCCTCGCCCATGGCAGCTTTCGCACTGTATGTTTTCGAACTGGGGCGTGCGCTGGGCGTCCACAAAGCCGCTGTAAAGACCGTAGCCGACGGTGTGGCAGCTGAGGCATTCGGGGTCGTACTGGCTGTTTTTCTTCACCAGAGTTGTGTACGCGTGCGCATGTCCGGAGGCTTCGTAGACCTTGTGCGCATCGTGATGACAGCTGATACATGCCGTCCCTCCGACAAACTCGTCTGCGGTGCTCGCCGCGCCCGAGATCCGCTCCATTCCTTCCGCCGACGCCAGCTCGTAACGCCGGTCGCGAAGTTCGTCTTTGTAACGCGCGATCAAAGCGAGCATCGCCGTATCTTTGGCGACTTGATCGCCCATGATTTTAATCCCACGCGAGCTTTCGGCGTAGTATCCATTTCCCTTGCGCTTCAGATCGATCTCGCCCATTATCTTGCCCCGGTCGGTGACGTTGAATAGAAATGCGCGGTTGGCGTCCTGCGTGGTGTTCGACGACTGCGGGACATCGCCGCCGAGGATACAGTTCACCTCGGGGAAGTGCGCGGCGATTTGCCGCTGCGTGCTTTCATCGACAAAGGCGAGCACGACGATATAGTCAGATGACCCTTTGAGCGTGTTGATCACGCTCGACAGCGCTTCGAGCGGCGGTTTGACATCGACGCCCGGTCCGCAATCGATTGGGTCCAGCGCGGTAACACCCGTCACGCCGATGCGCAGACGGCCGCGTGTCACGATCCGGCTGGTTTCCACGATAGGAGCGCCGTCCCGTTTTGCGACGACATTCGCCGAGACGAAGGGCAGATGCGACTGCGCGATCATCTGGCGAAGCGTATTCAAATCCAGACCCGCCTCGGTTTTGCCCAGATTGACGGCGTCGTATCCGATCTTGCTCATCCCATCCATCAGATAATGTGTCTTCATCTGTTCGTACGGGCGGCCGCCGGGGGTGAGATTGCCGGCATCCAGAATGACCCGGTTCGCCGCCGGGGCGGCCCGCATCAGCGTGGCGCGGCCGGGCAGGCCGCCGGCCTGATCGCGGCGGCATCCGCACGGCTCCAGATATCCCCGGCTGTCGCCCGTCAAAAAAAACGTCAAGCGATCCGGATAGGCCGCGCTCCCGGACTTGCACCCACCCGTGAATGCGATCGCCAGGAGACCGGCGAGGACAAACGAGGACGCCGCCAGAACGATTTTGTTTGTCGAGAATTGAAGCGCCATGGTTAATGCAGCAGGGCGTAGGCCAGGATATTGACATTGATCCGTTCGGCTTCGCCGACTTCATCCCCGCCGCAGCAGCAGCAGTTTTGGGCGTGCGCCGTATCATTGAGGCCATCGGATGAGAACAATACGACGATCTTGCCGTTGACCGTCAGTCCCTCCAGCTGCGCGGTGTGCTGCGCATGGGTCGTCTGGACATTGCTGATCTTGTAGACGGTGCGGAAGATCGGGTGCGTGAGCGGGATCGGCTTCATCTTTTGCCCGGGAAAGATCGTCGCCATCTCGCTCCGAAAAGACTGCGTCCATTTTGGGTCCGAGCATCCCGAGGACGCCAGCAGAAACCCTCCATGCGTCACATAGTAGCGCAATTGGGTGCGTTCCTTCGGCGTGAGGTTAAACCCTCCCTCGCCGGTCATGATTGCGAAGGGATATTGATAGAGCGCGTCATTTTCCAGGTTGACCTTTGTGAATTTCGAACTCGTGTCGATATTCGTTTCCAGCTGAAGCCGCTGCAGGAACCGGTCGCTGTAACAGACCGAACTCTTATCGACGGCATAGATAAGGTTGGCGCATTTGACCTCGCCGCCCGCTTCATTCTGAGCCATGGCCCCTGCCGCCGCAGAGAGAAAAACGGCGGCGGCGAAGATTGTATTTCGGAATTTTTTCATTGTATTGTTTCCACAGTTGCAGAATACCACTATTGCCCGTCCGCCACGGACTTAAAATAATCGCTAATCATTTTTCGATACTCTGGCGGGTATCGATTGGGATCGTGATCGCCGGCCTTCGCCGGTTTCTGTGATGGATTTTTCATGACCTCGACATCGCTTGGCGAGAGGGGGGCGGACCCGGTTCCCAAATGATTGGCGTGACGCATCTTTTTCATTCCGCCGGTTCCAGTCATGGTTTGTGTACTGGGCATGTAGGCTTTAGGGCCGCGCACGGTGTATCCGCCGCCGCTTTTACCGCCCGGACCCGACTGCATCCCGCCCGCGCCAAAGCCCATGCCGTTTTGACCTTGGCCATTGCCCTGTCCGGAGCCGAACTGATCCAGGGACTTGCCAAGGCCGGATTGGCCGAGAGACTGCGCGAGTGAGATATCCAGCTCCCCTTTGGCCTGGCTCTGACAGGCGCCGGCCTTCTTCACCATGGCCTGCAATTGCTGGAGCGCGTTTTGCGCGTTTTCAAATCCCACGGGACCGTTCCATTGCTGGAAGTTATCGCCGGCGTTCTTCATCAGGTCGGCGATTTTGCGCCGGTCGATCTCATCGGCGATCTTGCGCGCCGTATCGGCCGCTTTCGGGAAGTGCGCCTGCGCGGTCTCCGCGTGCTCTCGGAAGTCCTTTTGCAGCTGGGTCAGCTCGCGCTGAATATCCGCCTGCTCAACATGGAGCGCGTCTAATTTTGTCTTGCTTTCCACATCGTTTCCGGAACTCTGCTGAAACTCGCGCGCCTTCAGCACAAGCTGCCCTTGGCGGTTGAGCAGATCCATGAACCGCTGTGTGTCGTTGTAGAGCGGCTGGATCTCCATCATATGCTGGACGGCGACTTGCGCCTGTCCCTGCATCTGATCATTGGCCTTCGCCAGCTGTTTTGCCGCATCCTCAGCGCTCTTCGCGGCTTGTGCGGGGCTGCCGCTTTGCGCATTCTGCATTGGGCCATTCGCCGCGTCGCCGACCTTCTGCGCAATTTCGCCGATTTTTTTCTTCAGGGCGCGCTCAAAGTCCGTGGGCGATGGCGACTGGCTAAATTCCCTCATCGCCTTCGCCATTTGCTGAGCGCGTTTTTGCAGGTCTTGCTGCTCCTTTTTCGCCTCCGCCATCTGCTTTTGCAGACCTGGATCGCCGGGTTTCTTTTCAAGCTGCTTTTGCAGGTCCTGCATCTTTTGCGCCAACTGCTGCTGCTGATCCGCCAGATCTTTGACGGCGCTGACAATGTCGTCGGTATCTTTGTTCAGATCGGCGGGAGTGCGTTCTTGTTTTAAGGCTTCGTTGAACTCTTCCTGACTGACAACCTTCATGGTATAGGTTTCGGTCTCGCCGATGTTCGGTTTTCCGGGATTATTGTCGTAGGCAGTCGCGTAGTATGTGATTTTGTCGCCCGGCCGCACGCCAAGGTCCGCCAAATCTATTGTAAGTTCGTGCGTGGCGCGCTTGACGGGAACTTCGGGATAGCTTCGTGGACTGTCCGCGAGATCATTGATCAGACGGTGGAGCTGCACGCTTTGCACGCCCTGATCGTCTTCCGCATCGATGCCGACCGGCACCTTCATCTTGGGAGTCACCAGGATATCCTGGGTTGGAGTGGTGATCCAAACGTTCGGGCGCGCATCTTTGTCGAGTGTGATCTTGCCCTTGGCCGCCTCTGGGCTGATTTGTCCATCTTCGGCGGTGAGCGACAGGCGATACTCTCCCGATCTCGTGATCGTCATCTGGACAGACGCCTGCTGCTTATTCTTCGAATCCGGCTGGACTGCGATCTGCTGGTCGCCGCCGGGAATATCCGTTTTCAGCGTAAGCAGCCCGCCGCTGAGCGGTCGGTTGCTCGTAATTTGGAATGTTGCGGTCGTGCCGGCCAGACCGTGGATCCCATTCGGGCCGACGGTTTCCTTCATGGGCGGATGCGCCGTGTACGCCGGATAGACATAGGAGACTTGCAGGCCGGTGATGGTTGGCGGCTTGGCGACCGTGATGAGATAACGCGCGCTACGCCCGGTGTTCGCCTGGACGTAGAACCGTGTGTTTTCGCGCAGTGAATCCAGGGTGACCGAATAGACGCCCGGTTCTCCGCTCTCCAGCGCGATCTTCTGCCACTCGGCGCCGTGCGCGCTGGTCATGAGCGACACGGTATCTGGGGTTTGCCCACTGATTTTCACGCTCACGAACAGGCTTTCCCCATATCGCACGGTCGCTCCTTTGGGTTTCACCTCGAAGTGGGTGACAGAGTAGGGTGGGGTAACGTCATCCATCCACGGCGCGAAGAGGCGCGGCGCCACGGCGAGGAAGCCGCCGGAGAATAGGAGGGCCACAAGAGCCCAGGCGACGCCCAGAATCGCCATGGTGCGCGCCGCGGACCGTTCCGCCGTTCGATCCGCGCCCTCGATTTTGCCCAGACCCGCCGTGGCCGTTTCTCCGCGCCGCACTTCGCGCTCCATCAGGGGCGCTTGGTCCGCAGGCGCGTTTGACAGCGCGTGTTCGAACTGGATCGCATTGATGAATGCGTTGTCCACTTCCGGGTGTCGTTCTTCGAGAATTCGGGCGGCCCACTCGTCGCTGTAACCCAGCCGCGAAGAAAGATCAAGGATCGATTTGATCTTCCATGCAAGAAACGCGACTTGACCGGCGAGCGCGACCCAGCGGAGCCAGACCGGCAGGCCGAAGACGAGATCGAGCACGAAGAGCGCCGCGAGAACAGTCATCCACTGCCAGGCCAGACGATAGAAGGCCGTGCGGATTTGTGTCGAACGCGCCTCTGCGGCGGCCCGCCGCAGAGTGCTCTTAAGTGCGTTCAGATCGGCTGGTCGTGTTGGGTTATCGATCATTGCGGTTTCTCATGATTTCATCTTCGCCATCAATAGGACGAAGTTACCGAACGCATGCTTTTGAGATAGACCTGCATGGCCGTATCGAACTTCCATCGGCGGATCGACTTCAATGTCCATGGGCCAGCGCGCTCGAAGCGCGCGATGTAATCGGGCGCCGGCGTTCCCGATCCCATCATGATCGTCATGGCGGATTGCGCAGACGTCGTATTTTTGAAGAAAAAGTGCACCTCGGCTTTTGTATGGGCGTCGTTGAACAAACAGGGGCCGTCCTGCTGCAAAATCGTGGCCTCCGCCTCCCGAGGCCCGGTGAACTCCAGCAGCCGAGTCCCGGCAAGATGGGACATCTGTTGGGTGTAATCGTCCTGTGTCATACACAGGACACGCGCCGAGGCGCCAAGAAATTCCTGCCAATAGGGGCGGTCTAGCACGACGATGATGGGCGTTGTCGACTTGTCGCCGCCATAGATTCCGCTGAAAATGGTTTGCAGCAGCGTTGCTCGGTCCGAAATCGTTGGTCCGGCAAGCGGGTTCATATCCTGGTTGTCGGGGAGACCGTCTGCGTCGGTATCCGTTTTGCCGGGATCGGTTCCGAATCGCTTTTCGACGAGATCGGATAGCCCGTCGCGATCGGTGTCTTTGCGTAAATCCGCGAGTGACAGGGTCATAGCGCTGCCCAGTGTGTTTGCGGCCTTCTCCTGAAGCTGTGAGTACTTTTGTGCAAGCTTGGTCCGCTGATCCATGGGGATCTTGAGATTGGACATATCCCTTGTGATTTTGGCCAGATCTTCCGCCGATGAGCCCTTGGGCGGGGCGAGTGTGACCTGATCTCCCTGGACGCTCAGCACGCAGGAACGTGTGGGAGTTACGGAAGAACCGCTGTAATAAGAGTTGCGCGAAGCGGTGAAGGCTTTCTGCGTAAAGAGAAATTCCACCCACTTGCCTCCCTGCCTGCGGGCGAGCCAGATATCATTGGGATCGCCGTAGCGATCGGACAGAAAGACCGCCCAGGTATCCAGACCCGCCGGCGCGGTGGTAATGCAGGTGATGCTCTTCGCCGCCACATCGGTCGCCGTATCGGCCTTTCCGGCGTCCTGCGGAGTTTTGAGGAGAAACGCCGGCTCCACGCCGAGGGTGCGCTGCTGAATGGAGCTTTGAAACGGCGCCACCTCGCCGATCTTGAGCAGCGCCATGCGCGCGGACGAGCGCGATTGGTCCGGCGCGTCGGGATCGAAGGCGGCGCCGGTCAGCATCTTCTTGACTTCCGGGCTTGAGCCTCCTGTCAGGATCTTGATCAATTTCGTTTTGAGGGCGGTGCGCGCGGTTGCCGATTTGCTCCCTTTTTGAGGCGCGCTGAGCTGCTGTTGGAAGGTGAGCAGCGCCTGCTTCGCCGCAGGCAGGTCCATTGCGTTCAGCGTGTCGATCGCCGCGAGGGCGCACTGCGGTTTAGCGACATCGAGATAGCCGGTGAGAGCAGGGACGGCCGGACTTCCCAGCGTTCCCAGCGTGTCGAAGGCGGCGATCGCCTCGGCGCCGATCGGAGTAGCAATCGCCATCTGTTCGGCCTGGGCGATCTCGTCGCTGGAGGCGGCCTGCCCAGTTTGACGCGCTTCAAAGGAACTGTTCGGCTGTGGCGCGTTTGCCGCAGCCTCATCAATGGGCTGTTTCAGGCGTGCGATTTCGGCGCTAATCTTCGCCGGATCAGAGTAGGCTTTCAGCTCCCACTGGCCGGTCGCCGTGCTAATCATTTCTGCGCCGTAATACTCCCCAAGGCGCTGCATGACGCCACTCAGATCCAACTTGTCGATGACCTTGAATTCCGGCCGGTCAATTGTGCGCTGCTGAGACGGAATGCTTCGGTAAGAGGAAGTCGGATCGGTCATCGCATCTTGACTGTCTTCGTCCGAATCTTCGGTTTTGTTGCGCGTCGCGCGAAAATCCGCGCGCTTCTTCAGCAGGGCGGCGTCGGTTTTGATCTGGATACGCTCGACATCGGCGAAGGCGCGCAGCATGGCGTCATCTGTCGGTCCGGTCAGTAACAATCCGATCGTCTCCACGGGCGGCTGAGCTTGAATGCGCTTTAGATCTTCGGGCGCCGCGAAGTCCAGCAGAACATACCCTTTGGATGTGTCCCACGCCATTGGCGTTCCGGCGCGGCGCATCGCCTCCATGGTCGATTGGATCGTACGTTCTGTGCCGTCATAACTGCGTCCTGCCCCACCGGACGGATTGAGATCATCTAAAGGCTTTGGCGCAAAGACAATCCATATTCCGCCGGCCTTATGGGCAAACGCTGACGCGATACTCAGCGGTTCTTGAGCATCCGCGCCGCCGCCGTAGAAATCGGCGTAGGAGAGTGTTTTGGAGAGGTCTGCCGTGGCCGAAATGGGCGCGCTCGCCGGCGATACTCCCGTTCCATTTTGCGTGGAGTTTACGCCCGGCGGCGCGGGGCCGCACCCCAAGATAGGGGCGAATGATATGACGCATATTCCAACGATGATTGGTCGATAATATCGCATATTTTTCTTCTCTATAACAGTCCGGCGCGCCGGCGCAGAATCCATTCGATGATGAAGATGGCCAGAAGGATTGCAAGGATCGGACCTCGATCCCAGGCGCTTTGGGCATCAGTCTTTCTGGAGATCACTTGCAGTGAATCCTTGAGCTTAAGCGGAAGCTGTGAAAGATCGTTAGCGCTCAGCATCTCCCCGCCGCCAGCTTCCGCGATTTGATGCATCATCTCCGGATCGGCCGCCGTCACCAGATCTTCCTCATTGCTCGGAAACACGCTGAACGGAACCATCAGCGATCCGCCATTCGGCCGTCCCAGCCACGCCGTATACTCCCCAGGAGCGTGCGCCTTGAACGAGCCGACGAAGTTCGCTTGTGTGGATCCACCCCTTGCCAAGGTCACGTGCTCGGTCTGCCCGTTCGGCATGACGATGGTCACCGGCGGAACGCTCGCTTTGGCTTTGCCGCGCACAAACGCCATGAGTGAGACCGGCTGATTGGGCGAGTAGCTGGCGCGGTCGGTTT
>JAOQAA010000471.1 GCA_025963815.1 Capsulimonas sp. | reverse complement strand
GGCCGACACAATTGGCGTGAGCGGCTGAAGCATATCCAAAAATGAAGTGACGGAGGCCATGTTAAGCGATCATCTCCTCGCCGCCGCCGCGGGCGACGATAATCTCTCCTGCTTCCTCTAACTTGCGGATAATGTTGACGATCCGCTGCTGGGATTCTTCCACGGCGCGCAGCCGGACCGGTCCCATAAACTCCATCTCTTCCTTCATCATCGCGGCGGCGCGCTCGGACATATTCTTGTAAATGCGAGCCTGCGTGTTCTCGCCGACACCCTTGAGGGCGATCGCCAGCTCCTTGGTGTCCACTTCCTTGAGCACCTGCTGGATCGCGCGGTCGTCCAGAAGAATGATGTCCTCGAAGACGAACATCAGCTTCTTGACTTCCTCGGCGATCTCCGGGTTGCTTTCGGCGAGCGATTCGAGAATGGTCTTTTCCGTGGAGCGGTCCACCCAGTTGAGTACGTCCACCAGCGACTTGACGCCGCCGGCGTGCGAGAAGTCCGTGGAGACGACGCTGGAGAGTTTGCGCTGAAGCACGCTCTCTACCTCTCGAATCACTTCCGGCGGCGTTTTGTCCAGAGTGGCGATGCGTCGCGCGACTTCGGCGCGCAGGTCCTGGGGCAGGCCTGAGAGGATGGCCGCCGCCTGGCTGGGCTGAAGATAAGCCATGATCAGAGCGATCGTCTGCGGGTGTTCATTCTGAATGAACGTGATAATCTGTGAGGCGTCCGCTCGCTTGAGGAAGTCGAACGGCATGACCTGGAGGGCCTGGAGCACGCGCTCGACGATGGCCCCGGCGCGCTCCGCGCCGAAGGCCGAGATGAGCATTTCACGCGCGGCGTCGATTCCGCCTTCGGCGATAAACTCCTGCGCGACGCAGAGCTCGTGAAACTCCTCGATGATGCCCTCACGGATATCGGCGGTGACTTTGCCCATGCGGGCGATCTCAACCGTCAGGTTCTCGATCTCATCCGGCGTCAGATACTGGTAAATCTGGCTGGCGGCTTCTGGCCCCAGAGCGACCAGCAGGATCGCGGCCTTTTGTCGGTTATTGAGCGGTTGCGGGCGTATGGCCATCGGGTTGACTTCCTCGAAACGAACTGCGGCGGAGCCGCGAGATTACAAAAGAGACTTAAGTTATCGGCCCTGCGTCGGCGTGTCTTCGGCCATCCATCCCTTGAGCAGCAGGGCGACAGATTCGCCATTGCTGGCGACCATATCCTGGATGCTTTCCATTTTGAGATCCTGGTGCTCTTCGATGCTCGGCGCGTTCATACGGCGCTTCTGTTTGCGCGGCGCGACTTCGGGCATCTCGGCCAGGACATCTTCCACACGCAACGGGCGCTCTTCCAGAAGGGCGTCGAGGTCCGCTTCGGGCGTATCTTCCAGCATGCCGATGTGTCCGCCGTTGCCGACCATCGCCAGCCGGGGCTCGCCGCCCTTGCTGGACTTCGCCAGGATATAAAGCATGACGCATCCGAAGACGCAGGCGGCCAGGGCCTTGGCGATATTGCTCCACAACTGCTCGGACAACATCGCCTTCATTTGGGCGTCCTGCGCCAGCTGCGTACTGTTGTCGAAGGGGATCTGGGTGACGGTAACCATGTGGGCGGTGTCGCCGGGAACGGCGCCGATGGCGCCGCCCATCCACTTCTGGAGGCTGGCGACGACCGCCGGCGGAACTTTGCTGTCGATCAGCGCGGACACGGAAATCTTACGGACGCTTCCCGGCGCTTTCTGCGTGACGGTGTCCAGGGTGTTCGGCTGGTAATTCGTTGTAGTCTTGGCGCTCTTGTAGTTGCCGGAGTTCGAGCCGCCCGCTCCGTAGCTGGGCGTGGTCAGATTGCTGCCCGCGCCGGCGACGCCTCCGGACTGCGGCGCTCCGGCGCCGCTGTAGCTTTCGCTGTTTTCCTGAACGCTGAGCGGCATCGGCGTCTTCATTCCTGCGGATGCGTTATGCTCAATCGCGTGTGTTTGGGTCTGATCGAAATCCAGGTCCGCAAGAACGCTGACCTTGGAGCGATTGATGCCCAGAGTGACGTCTAGCTGCTGCTGGATCTCACGGCGCTTCATCTCGGCGTACCTCGCGCTCTGGTTAAGAGGCTGCCCCTCGCTGAGTCCATCCGCGCCCAAGCCATCGGAGCCCCAGAGCGCGGCTCCTGTCTGATCGGAGATCGCGACCCGGTTTTCCTTGAGTCCGCTGATCGAACCTGCGACAAATGCGGCGATGCCTTTGATTCGGGCCGGACTGAGCGTTTGACCGGGGTCCATCGTCAGGACGACGCTTGCGGTCGGCGGTGTGTTGTCTCCGAAGAGTGAGCTGTCGCTTCCCGTTGCGATAGTGACATGAGCCATCGCGATCCCGTCCATACCGGAGATCACCTTATCAAGCTCACCTTGCTGGGCATTAAGAATGTGAGTCCGTTCAACCGCGCTGCTGGTGCCCATGGTAATCTTGTCGAGTGACTCCATGCCGATGATTTTCTTGTCCTTGCCGAGGATATCGGCCTCTTCGATATACATCTGGGCGTTGCTGGCGTCTTTGGATGGAACACTGATCGTGCTATCGGCGGCGTTGTACTTCATCTGGATGGCGTGTTCGCCCAGCGTCTTTGTGATCTCGGCGGCTTCCTTGCCGGAAACGCCGCTGTAGATGCTCTTGTAATCCGGCGACGTCGCGAGGCTAACGGCAATTCCCAATCCCACCAGGATCAGAAGCCCCATCCCCGTGGCCGAAGCGCGCGTGACGGGACTGGCCGTTTGCCACCAATTTCGCAGCGAATCCAAAATGTTATTGAACGATCCCAAAGAAACTCACCCCCCGAAGAACAAAATCGACATGAAGAAACAAAACGCGGATAACGACATCCGATTACATCGACATACGCATGATCTCTTGGTATGCTTCCACAACCTTGTTGCGAACCTGTGTTGTCATCTGGAGCGCGACGGTCGCCTGTTCCGAGGCGATCATGACGCTATGAATATCGCTGGTCTTGCCAAGCGCGAAATCCTGCGTCATAGCTCCGGAATGGAGTTGGGCTGAGTTCACATCATTGATCGCCGATGTCAGTGTCTGGCTGAAAGATGGGGCGATCGCGTTGGGATCGCCTTCGCCGCCCATCAGGGAAGCGGCCGCTTTGCCGAGCTCGGCGGGCGATGTTGACAATCCGGAAGCCGCAATGGGCGTAAACATACTCATGGTCGTTAATCTCCTGAAATTCAAAAGTGAAAATATCGGTCGAAATCTTTAGACGGCAAACATACCTGTTTTCCGCTCCATGGGGATTCTTCCATGAACTGCGCGCGGTTTCACACGGTAATTTTCACAGAAAATCCATGGAAAAACGAAAAAAGACGGCCGTGTGATACGGCCGCCTTTGCGGGGTGAAATGTGCGAATCGGAGTATGCCGAACGGAAGTTTTGTGGCGGTTTGGAGTTACGCGCGGCCGATCTCCAGGGCCTTTTCGGCCATTCCCTTGATCGACTGCACGGCGGAGACGTTGGCTTCATAAGCGCGAGAGGCGCTCATCATATCGACCATTTCGGTGACGGTGTCGACATTGGGCATGTTGACATAGCCCTGCGCATCGGCGTCCGGATGGCCGGGCTGGTAGACGCGCTTAAACGGGCTCTGATCCGGGACGATGCCTCGGACCTGCACGCCCTTGGTGACGGCTGGCGCATTGCCGTTGCCGCCGCTGAAGCCCGCGAGCGCGTCCTGAAACGAGTTCGTTCCCGCAGAGAATAAAACCTGCTGACGCCGGTAAGGCGAGCCGTCCGCTGACCGCGTCGTATTGACGTTAGCGAGGTTATCGGCGATGACATCCATGCGAAGCCGTTCGGCCGTCATGCCCGAGCCGCTGATGGAAAGTGAATCCATGAAACCCATTGGTTATTTTCCTCCGCCGATCACGTATTTCATACTGGAGAACTGTCCGGACATCATCTGCGCCACTCCCTGATAATAGATCTGCGCCGCCGCCATCCGGGTGGTTTCGGAGTCAATGTCCACATTGTTGCCGTCCGGCCGCATCGCGCCGCCGCCTGTCGTGATGATCGCCGGGTTCGTTTTAGGAGTTCCGTCATCCGGCGGCGTCATATGTCCGCTGTCGGAAACGTTCATCGTCAGCGTTTCCTCCTGGCCTTCGCCGCGCGCCGCCGCCATCACGGCTTCGAATGACGCGTCCTTGCGCTTGTATCCGGGCGTGTTGACATTGCTGAGGTTATTGGAAAGAGCCTGCATCCGCGCCGAGCCAAAGTCCAGCGCGTTCGATAAAAGATTGACGGTGGTGTTGTCCATGCTTTCATTGTCGGCGCATGTGCGGGGGATCATTAGGGGGATTTGAAAATCTTTACTGAAAAAGATACGGGGTTTTTGCGGCGCCATCGAGACGTGACCTATTTCCCTCGCGCCAATAAAAAAGTCCTCTCTTATTCAAAAGAGAGGACGGCGATTTGTGTGGAGAAACAGCGGTTACGCCATATGGCTGCGGCGGCGGCCGCACAGGAGCAGGGCGCTGAGGGCGAAGGCTCCGAGAGCGAGCGAGGCGAACGCGCCGGGTTCGGGGACAGCGGTGATGGGCGTAAGAGTAGCGACGATGGACGGTTCGTATACGCCGTCGCTGTGATAGCCTATTGCGGTTGGCGTCAGGGTCGTGAAGTCGGAGGCGACCAGTTCGCTGCCGACAGGTCCCGATGTGGCGATGGGCGTGAATGATCCGTCGAGCAGTTGGAAGGTGAATGCGTCGGGCGTCACCGGTTCGACGCCGGCGCCGGCGAGCGTCAGGTCGAACGTGATCGTTCCCGTGGCGCTATTGATCGTAAACCCCTGCGCGAAATCGGCCAGCCCCCCCGTTCCGGCGTTGGTGTCCGCAAGACCCAGCGTGTTCGCGCCGCCCAGAGCGCCGCTGACGTCGCCCAGAGTCGGCGGCAGGACCGCCCCAAGGACGCCGCCGTTGATGGAAAAGTTAGAGACGCCCGCGAAGCTGTTCCCGTTGCCCAGCCCCGAGCCGTCGGTGAGCGTAAATTCGACATAGTACGTCCCCAGTCCGTTCAGCGCGCCGGTGGTGATGGAGACATGCTGCGTGCCCGCCTGCGCTGCGTGGCCCGCGCCAAGCGCGCACGCCGCAAGGACGAAAATGCCGATTTGTTTGATGACGTAATTTTTCATATGTGTTCCTTGAATGATTTGACCCACCCCCGCGCTTCGCGCCACCCCTCCCTTGAAGTAGGGTAGGGTAGTTAGGAATGGAATTCGCAGGCGGCTTTCGTCCGAAAATCTCTTTCCAACCCCTCCCTGCTTCAAGGGAGGGGTGGCGCGAAGCGCCGGGGTGGGTTACGCCGGGAGAGCGGCAGATGCGCCGGAGTGGGTCATCTTGCCCCTGCTCCCGCCAGGATCCGGGTCGTGTAGCCCGACGGCTGCTTGCTGAACTCAAGCACGACGACCGTGCTCGCTCCGGCGGCCAGGCCCGGAGCGTCGATGTATGGGCTGCCCGATGGGCTGGTCGCCGCCGTTGTTCCCGTGGCGTTGGTCAGCGTGGCGCCGGTCAGGCTGTCCAGTACCAGTGAGAGGGGGCCGGAGAGCGCCCCGCCGGTGTTCGTCAGCGTGATCGACTGGCGGTAGTGGCCGGTGGCGCGAATATACACGTATCCGCCGCGCGTCACCGTGATCTGCGGGGTCACGTTCGTGGCCGCCGACTGGGTCACGGTGATGCTTACGGTTGCCGGCGCGCTTGTTGAGGTTCCGTTGTTCACGGTGAACGTGAAGCTGTCCGGTCCGAAGTATCCCGCGTTCGGGGTGTATATCAGGTTCGGAGCCGTGCCCGAGAGCGTTCCATGCGCCGGACTCGTCGCGACGGCGTAGGTCAGTGGCTTCGCAGGCGTGTTTGGATCCGAACCGGTGAGCGTAATCGCCTT
>JAOQAA010000467.1 GCA_025963815.1 Capsulimonas sp. | reverse complement strand
TCGTAAAGCAGAGCAACAATCTTGTCGGTCCCTGTCACATCCTGCTGCTCTGTCTTCGCCGGCGTGTGGCTGAGCTGCTGCGGGCGGACACAGACACCGGTGCGCAGTCCCGCGTCGTGAAATCTTTTGAAGTATGCATCGGCCATGGCGTCCATCTCCGGAGCTATCTCCTTGACGATGCGCGGGTCGCCAATATAGCTGGTCGCGTGGGGGTACTCCTGGCCTTCAATATCCCAGGTAATCATCCCCTGCGCGTTCATCTTCTTCAGGACTTTGATGCTGTTGTCAGCGTACTCCAGCAGCCGCTTGCGCAGCGCTTCTTTCCCAGCGGGCGTCTTGACATCCATCGCGGGGTCCAGAAACCAGCCGCGCGGGTTGGTGGCGGAATGATGGTCAGGCTCGCTGGTGGAAAGATGCAGCGTCCCAATTGATCGACGGTCCTTCCAGCGCAGTGTCGGCGGATATTTCGCTGCAAATTTCTTCAGGAGGTCAGAGGCCAGTCCAGCATCGGTCACGGAAGCAGAACCGAAACGCACGGAGATGCTATATGTATCGTAGCTGTGAGGCGCAACGGGCCGCTTGAGGTAAGGATCGAGCCGGGACGACATCTGTCCGGCGCTGGAAGTGGCGATCAGCAGAGGCCGAACCGTCAAGCTCTCGCGCCCTGGAAATCCGACCACGAGAGGACGCACGACATCATCATTGCAGACCGCGAGCGCTCCCGATCCATAATTGGCGTATTCGACCGTTGGGGCGCCCTGGTTCGCCCCCAGATAGACGTAGTTCGGAACCCAGCCTTGCGGCGCCTGCGGGAATTTCAGCTCCAGCGGCTGGATCGCAATGCTGCTGAGTGTCGAGTCGGACGTGTTCTGTACGCCGATCCTCAGGTTCAAGCGATCTCCTTGAACGGCGTAAACGCAGCTCACCGCGCCCCACGAGTATGTTCGCTTAACCTTATGGCTTTGCGCGTCCACCATGGCGGCAATGATTTTGAGGTCGCCGTCCGAGATCTGTCCGCCGGCGCCGGTGAGTGTGACATGCTGCACGCCGAGCGCGCCGTCGGACAGAAGATCCTCGCCGTGATATTGAAGCGATGCGAGCCCGGCGTCACCCAGACGAATTTTCAAATCGCCAGCAGAAGACGCCGCGCAGCCGACGCCGGTATGAATGGCGATCGCCGCCCACACTCCGAATAATGAAATCATCCGAGCTCGCATCAGTTTCTTTACCTTCATCGGGCTTAGCGCTAAGCTTTCTCGCGGACCCAGAGGTCTTTGTTGAGATCGCTATTGACTGTATTTTGGATCTTCATCCATTTGGCGTGGCCATCGGCAAACGCCCACACCGTTCCGTCAGTGTGATTGTGCGCGATGTAGTTCTTTTTTGAACCGCCGGGAAGATAAAGAGCTCGGTCGCTGACGGGAATGCCGAGATAAACCCCGGTTCCGCCGATATTGCGCGCGGGATTATCCCACGGAACGCCCTGATCGTTCACGTTCGGCCCGGCTTCCGTCAGCCAGATCGTATTGGACGGTTGATCGATCGACGCCAGGCTGGTTCCCTTATCGTAATCGTTCATCACGCCCGAGTTGGTGGCGGCGTTTTCATCCCGGAACTGCATCACCGGAATATACGACTTCAGCACATCGCCGCCAGGATTACCGACGTTCCGGAAGTCGTCGTTAATGGTTGCATTCACGGTTTCTGAAGGGCAAATAAAGACTTTGTCCGACTTGATATACGGCATAATGACGCGCGCCCAGCTGGTGCACGCCGTGGGGTTCGCGGCGTCGCAGCCGGACCAGATATTGCCGCCCAGAATTACGGGGGGATACAACTCATCATAGTCCTGGACATACTGCACCATTCCGAGGCCGATCTGCCGCATGTTGCTGGTGCAGGTGGTTTGACGAGCCTTCTCGCGGGCTTTGGCGAACACCGGGAATAGGATCGCCGCAAGAATTGCAATTATTGCTATAACAACGAGCAGTTCAATTAATGTAAAGCCACGAAGCCGAGTTCGAGAGTGAATGTGCGCCTGCTGTACTTGCATCTGATATCTCCTCTTCCGCATGAAATTTAACCTCGATAAAAACCTAAATAAAAACATCGGTGTTTTCCGGAAAGTTGAGTTGGTTGTTTTTGGCGTCTGCCAAGTATGACAGCAGAGTTGAATCATTATATGATCATTTGAGAGTTCTGTCAAGAGAAATTTTTCTTATTTTAACAACTGTGCTGGCATAGTTCAAAAAATGCTTTCATAAGCAAAATTTGCGCCCAGCTCCAGATAAATCTGGCGTTGGGCGCAAATGGGTTCGCATAAAATCGGCTTAGTTGATGCTGAAGGTCGACCGGCCATCCGGACACGTCGTCCACGCTGCAAGCCATGACAGATTGGTATCTCCGCTGCAGAACTCTGTACTGGCGTTATAACCCGGTGATATCGCCGAGGGAAGAGACCATTTGGCGTGGCCGTCAGCGTAAAGGAAATTCGAACCGTCCGTATGCCGTCCCTTCGCATCGACCATCTGCGCGGTCGGCAATACTTTCGTGTTCCCAATGTTGCGCATCTGCCCCGTTGCGAACCGGGAGTAGCCGATCAGATTATCTTCCAGTCCAACTGTGTCGCCAGAAACGGCTTCTTGAGTAATATCAGCGACAGCGGGGCTATTGTACTGGGATACTTCCAGTAGAAACACGGTTTTCGCCGGGCTGTTCAGTTTGGCGAGAGTGATCGACGCCGCTGTACTGTGGTCGGGAATAAAGTTCCCATTCATCGCGTACGAAATGACCGGGGTCGTGCTTCCGCTGTCGTCCGGGCATTTGAAAACTGATACGCTTTTGACATACGGATAGATCTTCCCAGCCCAGCCGACGCCGTAGCCATCCCAGTAGCCGGGAACCGCCGGCTGGCCGTAGCCAGTTCGGGATCCGCTGGGATAGGTCTCATCGTTGTCCTGGACATACTGGAGTAATCCGAGTCCGATCTGCTTTTCGTTCGAAAGACAACTGACCTGCCGAGCTTTTTCCCGGGCCTTGGCGAAGACCGGGAATAAGATCGCAGCCAATATTGCGATAATTGCGATAACTACTAGCAATTCAATCAGAGTGAATCCACGATGCTGGGCTTGAACCCGGGAATGATTGTACTGTAAATTCATTTGACTTCTCCTGTCTCTGCATGAAACTGTGATTGTGAGAAATAACGCGAGAACAAATATTACCGCCAGTCAAAAAAGCTCGATTTACTAAGGGGGAGGTCCTGTGGATTCTCCGATCTTCAATCGAGCGGGTATGGTCGCTCGCTCGGCCTTGCCTCCGCGCTGCCGAATGCCATCAATCAGCATGCGCGCCGCCGCCACACCGATCTCCTGAATCGGAACCTGTACAGTCGTCAAGCGGGGAGTGAAATAGTCATAGGTTTCATTACCATCGTAGCCGACGACACTGACGTCCTGCGGCACGCGCAGCCCCGCTTCCCGGAGCGCTTCAATCGCGCCCACGGCGGCGTTGTCGTTCTGCGCGATCAGGGCGGTATAGCCCAATGAACTCCAGTTCGACTGCAGCCACTCACGCATTGTCCGCCGCCCCTGTTCGATAAACTCCGATTTGGAATCCCTGCCGATGCGCAGGTGCATCTGTCGGATACCGTTCAGGCTTGGCTCGATCCCCGCCGTTTGAAGCGCGTCCCGGTAGCCGGACATACGCTGATCGATCAAGCTGTCGAACCCAGAGATTAAAAACCCAATACGCTTGTGTCCCAGGGATAGCAAATGCTCAGTCGCATCCTTGGCGCCCTGATAATCGTCGACCACCACGCTGCTCACGCCCTCCACGGAGTGGAGGATAGAGACACACGGCAGGCCCGCCGGCATATGGCTTAAGATCGTCTGGGTTTCATCTTGATTGACGCTCATGAGCAAGCCGTCGATCTTGTTCCAAATGCTGGGGTCGCTGTTGCGGGTCAGAAGCAGAAGCGGCAGCTGTTCCTCCGCCGCCTCCTGCTGAATGCCATCGACCAGATGCGCCCAGAAGAGCGAGCTGCTGCGCTCGGTGAAACCGCCGCCCGCGAAGCCGATAATGCCATTAGCCGCCGAGCGCAGCGTCGGCGCGACAAAGACGCCCCTGCCCTGCTCGCGGACGATCAGCCCATCGCGCTCCAGCAGCGCGTGGACCTTCTCCACCGTGCCTCGGCTGACACGGTGTTCGTTGCGCAGTTCGACAAAGGACGGAAGCCGATCTCCCGGCTTCAGGCGTCCGTTCTCGACATCCGAGCGCAGCCGGATCGCTAAGTCCAAATATTTCGGGTTCTGCAATTTGACGGGCATGTTGCGTTTGGCCGATCGTTCACAAAGTATGCTGGCAAATATTTTGGTTTTACAAAGTATGACAGCAGAGTTGAGTTATTATACGATCTGCGACGCGTTCTGTCAAGAAACATTTTTTCGCCGCGCCTCAACCCTGCCGCCAGAGTGATGGAAATCAGATGATTTCGAGGTAGTCTCGGCCAGGAAGCGTCGGAAACGGCGCTGTCGGAAGCGTCTGATACCAGTAAGCCACGCTCGCGATGTCGTCCTGCAAGGGCAGGTATCGATGCCCCGAGCGCCACCCCAGAGCCTGGATCGTCACCTTCAGATCCTGGGTAAACCGCACAGGGTCCATGACGTGCCAACGGTACAGACCAAAGCGAGTCTGCGAGGAATAAACGCCGTTCGGGCGGATCACCTGCGGCATCCCGGCATAGGGAGTCGTATACTCCTGGTACTGCTTGGTCACTTGGTTTTCGAAATTATACGAACCGCAGAAGTAGTCTTCCGTGCCGGTGCCGCAAATTGTCGGGAACTCGCCGTCGCCGTCCAGGTAGAATTTGATTTCGCCCTCACCCCACCAGCCGGTGTTGTTCACGCCCCACGCCATATACGTCCCGGCAAACTGTCCCTGCCCGGAAACTCCGTCCAGGATTGTGTACACTTCCTTGTAGGGCAGCGGGTTGACGCGCCGAAACTGCGCGTGGAAGTAAGCGGCGTCCTCCGGAACTTCCGTAAGCGTGTAATTGATCTGGTAATAAAGCGTCATCTCCTCTTCAGCGATGTTCTCAAAGGTAATCCGACACTTCTTGCGGAACGGCATTTCCCAGTAGCAGTTGAACGCTGAACCGGGGTTGACGCAGATCGCCAGCGAGGAGACAGGCGCAAATTGCCCCCATCCGCACGCGAAAAAGTCGCCCACCGGGCATTCCACCGAAGGATGTTCCTGATCGTCCCAGTAGATTCGAATGATGGAGTAGCGCCAGTTGCCCGTCGGCGTCATCCAAATCTGCTGGATCGCGCCGGACCCGTTGATTTCGGCAATCGTGCTCGTTTCCTTCGAGGCGATCTTGAGATAAGGGTTGACCTTCCAGCCCACACCCAAATCCCGTGAGTTCCACGAGGCCGAGCCTTCGGTGGCCATGCCGCCCTTGCCCTTCTCCCCCGTAAAGTTTTCCGGCGAGATCGAGCGTGTCTGGGCCGAGGAAAGGCGAGAGAGATTGCCCAAATGCAGCCCCAAGCCATTAAATTGCGTCATATGTGATGTTCTCCCTGTCGTGTCGGTAAGTCCTGCAAATTGGTCTGAAATCAACCAGAAATCGCCTGCCGGATGCTAAGTTCAACCGGCGAATAATCGCCGTCCGCGCGGTCCAGCGCCATGGGGCTCTTCAGCGGCGTTGTGCGATTACACATAAATCGGGGCGCCCCCGAATGGTTCTGCGCGGCGGCGTGATAGAGAAACGGGTGGCAGAACCACACATCGCCCGGCTCCGAAGTCGTCTCCACCACACGAAGCTCCGTCCCCAGCGCGTCGGTCGTCGCCGTGTCCATGAACCGCAGGATTCT
>JAOQAA010000447.1 GCA_025963815.1 Capsulimonas sp. | reverse complement strand
TTCCAGGATCGCTTGCGGGACGCCTGCTCGCTATCGCCGACCGTGTGGATACGCTGACAGGCTATTCCGGCATCGGCATCTTCCCGACCGGCACCAGTGACCCGTTCGCACTGCGCCGCGCCGGAAGCGGTCTGGTCGCGCTGCTCGGTACGGAACGCTCCCTGCCTGCGCTGGCGTCGCTGTTCGGCGCCGCTTGGAACGCCTATCACACGCAGGGCATCGCTCTTACTGAGACCCGAGAGCAAGCGTATACTTACTTCCTGACACTGATCGGGCAGCGTCTCAACGCCTCCCTGGAAGACAAGGGCGTGCGTTATGATGTTCGTGACGCCGTCCTCGCCGCGCCGATTACGCATGTGTTTGACACACAGGCGCGCGCTGTGACACTGGGCGCTCAGGCAGACAGCGCCGGTGTCCGTCAGGCGGCCGCAGCGCTGCTGCGCATCGGCAACATCCTTCGCTTCGCCGTGAAAGAAGGCGTCGAGATCCCTACGACCGACGCCGATCCCGCGCTGTTTGAACAGGACGTCGAAGGTCAGCTCTGGTCGGCTTACCTGGAGACACGCTCTCAATATGCGACCGCCGCCGACGCCGGCGACTGGGACAAGGCGCTCGAACTGCTCGGCGCGCTCCGCCCGGCCGTCGACGCCTTCTTCGAAAGCGTCATGGTCATGGGCGACGACGTCGCCCGCCGCGCGAACCGACTGGCGCTGCTCAGCCGCGTTCATGAGACGTACAATGAGTACGCGGAGTTCGATAAACTGGTGGGGTAGCCCCTCCCCGTGAGAGACCTATTCCCCCGCCGAAGCAAGCTTCGGCCTCCCCTTTTCCCAGCAAGGCCCTTCGGGCGGGAAAAGGGGTGCTGATAATTACAATCCAGGCGAGTGTTCCGTGTTGTGAGAAGAGTTGAGATCAAACAAAAAGTCTTCGACAGCCACGACAAAACTTGCCTGGGCTGAATGATGAACACCCCTTTTTCCGGGCTTTAGCCCTTCACTGGGAAAAGGGGGAAACGCGCTAAAGCGCGGGGGAATAGGTCTCTTCTTCGGGTACAATAACCCCATGAGTACACTGGCTCCCACCGTCGAAGAAGACGTCCCCGTCCGGATCGACGATCCGATCAATGCGGCGATCCTCGCCGTTTCCGAAGACTCCATTCAAGGCTTTCTCCCCGATCCTTTCGAACAAATCGCGCTGCAATCTGGTGTTGCTGTCGACATCGTGATCGAGCGGATTCGGGCGATGGTGAAGTCGGGAACGATCCGGCGCGTGCGCCAGACGCTGATGGCGACTAACCTTGCCCCCGGCGCGCTGGTGGCGTGGCAGCTTCCCGAAGAGAAGCTAAGCGCCGCTTTCGATTACCTTTTTCAGCAGGACCCTTTCTCCGGCCACGTCGTCATTCGGACGACGGACGCCGCAACCCCCGGCTCCAATTACCGTCTCTGGACAACCCTCAAAGTGCCGCAGGGCTATTCTCTCAAGAAGCACTGCGAGTATCTTAAGGAACAAATCGGCGCCGATCATTATCGGATCATGCCTGCCAAGCGCCTCTTCGCGCTCGGGGTGGGGCATGTGCGTCGCAAAGGCATGGAGCCCGGCAGCAAGGCCGAGGCCCTGGCCGAAGTTCAGGACACGAATATTGTTGAACTGAACGAGCTGGAGTGGCGCGTACTGGCGTCGCTTAAGCGTGAGTTCGAGCCAAACGAAATTCGGCGCGACCTCTGGGCCTCGCGCGCCGAAGAAGCCGGCGTGGACCTGGACACGTTCTACAAAGTCGGAGCTGAGCTGAACGCGCGCCGTGTGATTGGACGGTTCTCCACGTTCCTGGAGCATGTCAAGCCCGTCGCCGGCAACCAGCGCGTCACGCGTTACAATGCGCTATTCCACTGGGCCGTGCCCGAAGGCCGCGAGATCGAGGCGGGACGTGAGGTGGGGCGTTTCCACATCATGACTCACGCCTACTGGCGCGAGGGCGGCGCGGAGTTCAAGAATGTCAACGTGATGGGCGTCGCGCACGGCACCGAGAAAGAAATGGTTCTGGCGCATAAGGCGGCGATCGACGCGCATTTGGAATCCGTCGGCATTCCTGTGAGCTACACCAATGTCTTTTGGGGCGGCCGCAGTGAAATCAAGCCGTCGGAAATCTCTCCCATCGTCTATCGTGAGTTTTTGAAATCCGTGGGCGTTGACGAAGAAAGCATGCGCTCCTGATCCCCGATCGTCTATGAGCAATACCAATCCCGCAGAAGAACTGCGCCCAAACCAATTCCGAGAACGGCAGGAGCGGCTGGAGGATGAGATCCTCTCGCCGCACGCCGTACGCTCCAGCCAGACGCAGGGGCGTCAAACTCCGGAGCCGCTGGACCCTGTCCGAACGGAGTTCCAGCGGGACCGCGATCGTATTCTGCACTCCAAAGCCTTTCGGCGCCTCAAGCACAAAACACAAGTTTTCATCGATCCCAAAGAGGATCATCATCGCACTCGTCTTACGCACACGCTGGAGGTCTCGCAGATCGCGCGAACCCTGGCGCGCGCTCTGCGTCTCAACGAAGACCTGACCGAGGCGATCTCCCTCGCGCATGACCTGGGCCACACACCGTTCGGCCACGGCGGCGAACAGGCGCTAGATGAAGTCCTGCGCGAGTACGATCCCAGCGGTGAGTTCCGGCATTACGACCAGAGCCTGCGCATTGTGGACGTGCTGGAGCGGGCGGGAGCGGGACTGAACTTGACGTGGGAGGTGCGCGACGGTATCCTCGGCCACTCCAAGGGCAGTAAGGATCTGGGGATCGTCGAGGGAACTCAGCTGCCGTCGTCGCTCGAAGGCATGTGTGTGCGGATCGCCGACCGGATCGCCTACATCAACCACGATATCGACGACAGCGTCCGCGCCGGGGTCTTGAAACTGGAAGATTTGCCTCAGGACGCGCTCGACGTGCTGGGCCGATCGCACTCCACGCGGATTGCGACCATGGTGATGAACGTCCTGGAAAGCAGCGTCGGCGCTTCGGAAGTCAAGATGACCGGCGAGATCCTGGGCGCGACCAATCGGCTCAAGGACTATATGTACGCGAACGTCTACAATATGGAAGTCCGCGGACAGATCGAAATGGACAAGGCGCAGTCGATGGTCAAGGAGCTGTTCCGTCTTTATATGGGGCAGCCGCACCTGTTCTCGGAAGAGGAAGACCTGATCCGTTATGACTTCGACCGGCTGCCCACGGATGAGAAGCTGCGCGCGGTCACGGACTTTGTGGCGGGGATGACCGATCGCTACGCAGTCACGACGTTTCAGAAGCATTTCGTGCCCTCGGCGTGGGCCTACTGACGGCTTGGCGCCCGCTTGTCACCTTGACATTTGAGCGATGACCCTTGTATACTGAAGGTTGATATTTGCCGAAAAATCGACGCGTGAAAAGCGGCGGTGAACGGTGTTTTTTGTTGGAGGATTTGAGTTTGGCCAAGATCTATACCCTCGGCGGTAATCGCCTCGAAGGAGAGGTTCGCATCAGTGGAAGCAAGAACGCGGCGCTGGCGATCCTGGCCGCGACGCTGCTTCCCAGCAAAGGACAAACCGTCCTCACCAATGTCCCGCGCATCAGCGATGTGCTGACGATGATTGAGATGCTGAAGGTTCTTGGGGTCAAGGCGGAGTTCACTTCCGATTCCACCGTCATTCTTGACGCCACGAATTTGACTTCCAGCAAGGCGCCGCATGAGTTGATTCAGAAGATGCGCGCATCGTTCTCCGTGCTGGGGCCGCTGCTGGCCCGATTTGGAAACGCGAGCGTCGCGCTTCCTGGCGGCTGCGATATCGGCGCTCGCCCGGTGGATTACCATATCAAGGGTCTGGAGCGTCTGGGCGCCGTGACCACCGTAGAGTATGGTTTTGTGGAAGCGTCCGCGCCGAATGGCCTGCGCGGCGCCGACATCTATCTCGACTTCCCCAGCGTCGGCGCCACGACGCATATCATGACCGCCGCCGCCCTGGCCGAAGGGATCACCACGATCTCAAACGCGGCCGAGGAGCCGGACGTGGTTGCGACCGCGAACCTCATCAATCAGATGGGCGGGCGTGTGCGCGGCGCCGGCTCCAAAGAGATTACGATTGAAGGCGTCAAGGAGCTGCATGGCACCGAGTTTCGTGTCGACTCGGACCGGATCGAGGCGGGGACCTTCGCTGTCGCGGCTGCGATCACTCACGGTGATCTTTACCTGCGGGGCGCGATTGAAGAGCACACGCAGCCGGTCATGCGAAAACTGGCCGAAGCGGGCGCCGAGATCCGGTTCGACGACGACGGCGTTCGTGTCCGTGCTCTGCGCGCGCCGCTTCAGGCCGTGCATGTGAGCGCGAGCCCGCACCCAGGTTTTCCCACGGATATGCAGCCGCCGCTCGCGGCGCTTCTGACGCTGGCGAACGGCACTTCCAGCATTACCGAAACCGTGTACGAGCGACGATTCAAGTATATTTATGAACTCGCGCGCATGGGCGCCAATATCAAAGCCGAAGCGGGTGTGGCGATCATCGTGGGCGTCCCACGGCTGACCGGCGCTCCCGTGGCTGGCTCGGACCTGCGCGCCACGGCGGCGCTAGTGCTGGCGGGGCTGGCGGCGGACGGCGAGTCCGAAGTCAGCGGGATCGATTACCTCGACCGGGGCTATGAAGCCTTCGTCGAAAAATTAAGCGCGGTCGGCGCGACCGTACGGCGCGAAGAAGACGATCGGGCGGAAGCGGCAGAGACGCAGCCTTCCGGAAAGGTGGCTGGGTGTTCCGCTTAAGTCAGGATATCGGAATTGATTTGGGGACGACTAACGTTCTCGTCTATGTGCGCGGCAAGGGCATTATTATGCGCGAGCCGTCCGTGGTAGCGGTCTACCTTCCCACGGGCAAGATCAAGGAAGTGGGGGAGAAGGCGCGCGACATGGTCGGCCGCACCCCCGAGAACATCGAGGCGCGTCGTCCCATGGTGGACGGCGTCATCGCCGACTACACGACCACCCAGCAGCTTCTGGAATACATCGTGCACAAGGTTTGCGGCGCCAAGCGCGTCTTCAAGCCGCGCGTGCTGATTGCGGTTC
>JAOQAA010000434.1 GCA_025963815.1 Capsulimonas sp. | reverse complement strand
GAGTACGTCCAGGGCAGCGTCTGCGACTATGCAGCCCTGACGGGCGCCGTCGAGGGAATGGACGCAGTGCTGTATATGGCGATGGGCCATTACATTCCGGTGAATGGCGATGATTGGGGGCAAATCGAATCGCACTCAAACGCCTTCGATGTGAGCGTTAAGGGGCTTTATTTGACGCTGCATGCCGCCCATCAGGCGGGCGTTCAGCACGCCGTTTACACTAGCAGCATGTCGGTTTATGGCGACAATGGTTTGGGACGGAATGGCGCTGATGAGGATACGCCTCCCGATTCCTACTCTGTCTATGGGCTGACGAAACGTATGGGCGAGGAGGTGTGCCGTAGCGCCTGCCATCGGTGGGAAATGAGCGTCAATGCCTTGCGCCTTTATATGCCTGTGCCCGAGGAACGATGGCTTGCGGAGGCGGCCTGCGGTGAACCCACGCCCTGGACGACGTCGGAGGATACGGCGCGTGCTTTGCTGGCGGCGCTGGAGTACCGGGACGGCTTTCAGGCGTTTACCATCAGCGGCGATTATGAGCAAAGGCTGCTGAATATCGCGAAATCAAAGCGGCTTCTGGGATGGGAGCCGCTTGCACGGCTCCGCTAACACAGATCTGGCTTCCCGTGTCGCCTCCCGTAAGGATGCTCTTTCCTATCGCGCCTCTTCAATGTTCATTCGGAATCGAATGAAGAATTGAGCAGACATTATCGTGAGGGCGATAAAGATAGTGAGATATGACAAACACGAAACGAGAGAAACTTATTGGCTGCGTCCCTCATCAAGAGGATATCGCGAACAAGATTGTGGGCCGAGACGCCTACATTGAGCGCCTGAAAAATGGCGAAACCGTGGTGTTTGGTGAGCCAGGCAATTCGATGGACCCGATTATTAAGCACCGTCAGAAATGTGTCTACGCCCCCGTGGGTGATCCTGGACTGCTGGAGCGGGGTCAGGTGGTCTTCTGCAAGGTCGGCCCATTCCATTACACGCATATGATCAAGCAGATCCGGCATGAGAGTGGCGAGTGGATGTTTCTCATCTGTCGTCGCGATGGAAGGGAAAACGGCTGGACGCCGCTGAGCAATGTGTATGGAAAGGTGATCGAAGTGCTGCCAACATCGGTGACGCAGAAACAGATTGAGGTGATCCTGAGAGATTATAATGCCCATTTGCCGCAGGCCGTCGCGAATGTTTCTGAGAAACCCGCCACCTTGCTAAAGCATGGGAAAGCCCAGAAGTCTATGGGGCGAAGTCGGAACAAGTGACCCAAGTACGGTCAAGCCGCTGCGTCAGGATGGTGGATGGATCGTAATATCTTGCGCGCTGTCCTTTCGGCGCTGCCGCAACTCCTGCTGAACTCGCTCCATAACCAGCTTGCGTTTCCCTGTTTTTGCCGCAGAAAACCTTTTGCTTGTCGCCTTCATGATACACCACGGCGAACTCATCGTTGTCGCCTCTCAGCACTCCGGGACCAAGAAATTCCAGCCGATACCCATCCTTTTGCCGTCGCCAGCGCTCTTTGAGGATTGCTCGACGGATCAGCAGCGCTGTCACAGCCATCATGAGAAGACACAATGGGAAATGATTCCAAAGCCAGGCGATCGCGCTAATTATCCCCGCTGTCAGCCAGATACGCAGGAACCACTTGGTAAAGTTCTCGCTCATAAATTACTCGTAGTAGACGCATTGAAGATGAATCAATCTTAGTGTTGTGTTTACATTATGTGGTAAAGCAGCATAATTGTCAATCGTGTTGGCAGGATTCCGCCTCGGCATGCCGAACTAGGGGCAGGAACGCCGATGAGGAGATTTCAAATGCAATATACGAACCTGGGCCGCACGGCCCTGAAAGTCAGCCGTCTTTGTCTGGGCACGATGAACTTCGGCCCCGTTACTCCGGAGCCGGATAGCTTCGCCATTATGGACCGCGCTCTGGAGCACGGGATCAACTTCTTCGACACCGCCGACGTGTATGGATGGAAGAAGGGCGAGGGCGTGACCGAGCAGATCATTGGACGCTGGTTTGCACAGGGCGGCGGCCGCCGCGAGAAGACGGTGATCGCGACGAAAGTCTATGGCGACATGGGCGATGTGTCGATGGGGATGGGCGAGTGGCCGAACACGTCGCGTTTGAGCAAGCTGCACATTCGGCGGGCGCTCGACAAGAGCCTGCAGCGCCTTCAGACGGACTACATCGATTTGTATCAAATGCACCATGTCTGGCGCGACTCGAGCTGGGAGGAGATCTGGGAGGCGTTTGAGCTTGCTTACCAGCAAGGCAAGGTGCTTTACTTCGGCAGCAGCAACTTCGCCGGATGGCATATCGCGCAGGCGAACGAAGCGGCGCGGCGCCGCAATTTCCTGGGCTTGGTCTCCGAGCAGAGCAAGTACAGCCTGGTGCAGCGCGACATCGAGCGTGAGGTCATTCCGGCGGCTGAGTTCTATGGCCTGGGTGTGATCCCGTGGTCGCCGCTTGGCGGCGGATTACTGGGCGGGGTGCTGCAAAAGATTACCGAGGGGCGCCGCGCGTCGGAAGATATGCAGAAGCAGATCGAAGCGCGCCGGCCGCAATTGGAGAAGTGGGAAGCGCTCTGCGCGGAGCTGGGCGAAAAGCCGGCGGACGTGGCGCTGGCGTGGATGCTGCAAAACCCGGTCATCACCGCGCCGATCATTGGGCCGCGCACGCTGGATCAGCTCGACGGCTCTCTGCGCGCACTGGAGATTAAGATCTCCGACGAGACGAACGGCAAACTCAATGAGCTGTTCCCGGGATACAAGACATCGCCGGAAGATTACGCCTGGTAATCCCAAATAGTCGACTGAGTTGTGGAATCGAAAAGCAAGCGGACGGAGGTATTATTACCTCACGTCCGCTTTTTTGTGACCGACTATACAATTCGTCTCTCTGCTGTTTGGAAAAACGAGCGTCTCGCTTCTGGAGTAACAATCATATGCGCTTCCATACTTGCTTCCGTTCCATGGTCCTCGCTGGTTTGCTGGCTTCTGCTCTGTCGCCGGTCAGCGCCTTTGGGGCGCGTCTGATCACGGTCAATGTCGAGTGGAGATTGGACGCCGGCGCCGCACCGGCTCCGAGCATCACGGGGGCGCCTGCCGCGAGCGCCTCGGTCGGGGTGGGGAAGACATCTGCTGGAACGATGGCCGGCGGTGTAGGCGATAAGGGAGCTTCGCTGAGCGTCACAGTTGCGGAAGACGCTCTGGGTTCCGCGACTTACCATTCGGCGACGTTCGGGGACCTGCTGGTCACGGTCCGGCCGCACGTCAACGCCAGCGGTTCCGTGTTCGCCAACATCCTCGTTCGCCGCACCTTCGAAAGCGCGAAGACCGAAGTCTCCACGTCACAAAACTTCAATGGCCCCGCGTTCGTGCTCCTCGGCCGCACATCGTTTTCGCCCCCATTCGCCAGCCCTGGTCAGGTCTACGCCACGGCAAGGATCGCAAAGGACTTCAAAGACCCCTTCGCGCCGAACCCAACGCTGGGGAGCGGCGAGGCGAAGTGACCGAGTCCCGCGCTTCGCGCGAAGCGCGGGACTCGGTCACTACACGTGCGCTTTGCGCGTGTCTACGATGTTGGCGTCGAACACGCCGACGTTGGAGCTGACCGTGGCGCCGACGCCGATCACGCAGCGCTCGACATAGGTGTTTGCGCCGACGCTCGCGCCTTCCCAGAGGATCGTGCTCCTCAGCGTGGCGCCCGATTCGATGCGGACATTGTCGCCGAGGACCGTGTTCGAGAGCAGGCTTGCGCCGGCTTCGACGACGGTGTTGTTGCCGATGACGACGGGGGCTTCCAGTGTCGCCGATGGATCGATCTGTGCGCCTTCGCCGACCCAGATTCCCGGGGATTGTTCGGTGAATGGCATGCCGAGCTGAACCTTGCCGTTGATGGCGTCGAAGTTCGTCTGGCGATAAACTTGGAGGTTGCCCACGTCCTGCCAGTAGCTCTGCGTGTGGAAGGCGTACAGCGGCTTGCCGGCCTCCAGCAGCGCGGGGAA
>JAOQAA010000015.1 GCA_025963815.1 Capsulimonas sp. | reverse complement strand
ATGATGGTGGCCGAAGGACTGCCGGCGCTCGGTATCGTCGCCGCGGTACTCGGCGTCATCAAGGCGATGGGCGCTCTCGACCAATCCCCGAAATTGCTCGGCGGCTTCATCGGCGCGGCTCTGGTCGGCACATTCGCCGGCATCTTCTTGTCCTACGGTCTTGTCGCGCCGCTGGCCCACAAGATCAAGCTGGTGCGCGAGCAGCGCGCGCGGATGTATGTAATCGTCAAGCAGTCACTGCTCGCCTTCATGAATGGGGCCCTGCCGCAGATCGCGATCGAACACGGCCGCAAGATGATTGGCCCCGGTGAACGCCCGTCGATTGATGTCGTCGAAAGCGAAACCATCTCCGGCGGCCCCGCGAAGGCGGCACCTGCTGAATCCTCGGCGAAAGCGGGAGCACGGGCCTGATGTCAGAAGTAAAGTCAGGCCGCGTAGATCAAGGATCAGATCAACTTTTAGGGGCTGCCGGAATTTCCGTCGAACGCATGCCGATGCTGCATGTGATTTTCGACCAGATGACGAATCTTTGTGCCGAAAGCCTGCGATCCATGTCGCCCTCGCAGTCGTATTTCTCGCTAAGCAGCGTGGGCAGCGATCGCCTCTCCGATATCCTCGATCGCTATGAGGGCGAAGCCATTGCCGCGGTGTTCTATGCGCAAGCATGGGATGCGCGCATCCTGATCGGTTTCGATCGCGATTTCGTCTACACCATGATCGAGCTCCTGTTCGGTGCCGATGGAGCGGAGCCGCCGCTGGATATGCCGCGGGTATTCTCGAATGTGGAGTTGCATGTCGCGCAATCGCTGTTCGAACGCTTTGGCAAGGCGTTGCAGGCGTCATTCGACCGCGATTCCGACGTGACGTTCAACCTGGAACGCGTCTAGACGCGCATGGACTATCTCGCGATCGGCCGCCTTAACAATATGGCTGTATGCGCAAAAATTCTGTTGCAGGGTCTCGATCGCGGCGGCGAGATGTTCATCGTCATTCCGCACGCAGCGCTCAATCCGATCCGGCAGTCGCTGTCGCAGATCGTATCCGGTGAGTCGGCATCCACCGATCCGAACTGGAGCCGTCAGTTGCACAGCGAGATCAAACGGACTGAAGTCGTTCTGAAGGCGGTTCTCGAAGAGCGACAGTTTACTCTCGGTGAGGTCGCGAAATTTCACGTCGGCCAGGTGCTCAAGCTTAACGCCACGCCGGACACGATGGTTCGCCTCGAATGCAATGATCAACGCCTGTTCTGGTGCCAGCTCGGCCAAATGAATGGCGTCTATTCACTGCAGGTCAAGGAATCGGCCGACCAAAAACGGGAATTTATCGATGGTATCCTCGCTCGTTGACATCATCCTTTTTGCGGCTCTGCTCTTCACGAGCATTCGCGTCACCAAGATGCATCGTGAACTCGTGAAGTTGCGCGCACATCAGGGGGAGTTCACTGCGGTGGTCGGCAAGACCAATGAGACGGTGGACGACATGGTATTGATGGTACGCGAATTCAGTTCGGACGGGCGGCAAATGGTTCAGGCGCTTGGCGACAAAATAGATGAGGCGCGCAAAGCTATCGCGGAAATCGATACTCGCACTGCGGCACAAAATCCGGCTTAGGCCAAGACAAGATCTGAGTTTTCAAGAAGGCAGGGGATATGAAGCAACCATTCGATATCGATCCGGTAAGCGTAGCGACCGCTACAGGCGCCGACCCGCTCAAGGCTGACGGCGCGTCGTTCGGAAAACTGGCAGATCTTGCAGCTCGCGCTGCCGAGGAAACCAGCCGGCTGACAAATCTTGAACCTATCCTGCGCATCCCGGTCACGGTGCAGGTGCTGCTCGGCTCGGCGACCATGCCGGTCGCGGATCTCATGAAACTCGGCCGCGGCGCAGTGATCCCGCTCGATCACCGCGTGGGTGAGCCTGTCGAGGTCGTCGTCAACGGACGCATCGTCGCGCGCGGCGCGGTCGTTGTCGTGGAAGATGAAAATTCGCGTTTCGGTGTATCGCTGACGGAAATCGTCGGAGGAGCGGCTGGGGATCCGGACGCTTAAAGAGATTTTCCCAAAGAGATATTCCTAATGGCATTCAATGCACCTGCTAAGCGCGCCGGCACCAGCGTCAAACCGCTGGGTGGCACCGAGAAGGCGGCAGCTCTTTTGCTGGCCATGGGGCGTGAGCTCTCGGGCGGCCTGCTTCGGGAGTTCGATCCCGAAGAGATCAAACTGGTCACGCGCGCTGCCGCTGAGCTCAAGCCCATCTCGGGGCCTGAGCTCGAGGCGATCATCGAGGAATTCGCACAGAATTTCTCGGAAGGTCCGAATATCTTCGGCACCGTCGGTGAGCTGGAGAAGCTGCTCAACGGCGTACTGCCGCCGGAACAGATTACTGACATCATTTCCGAAGTTCTGGGCAACAAGACAAAGTCGGTGTGGGAACGCATCTCTCTCGTCTCGGAAAGCCTGCTCGCCAACTATCTCCTCAAGGAGCATCCGCAAACGGCTGCACTCATTCTCTCGCGGGTGAAGCCGGCGTGCGCTGCCCGCGTGATGAGTCATCTTCCGCCGGATATCCGGCACGATTTGATGCGGCGTATGCTCAGCCTCAAGCCTGTTGTCGAGGATGCCATGGGCATTATCGAGAAAACGATGCACGAAGACTTCATGATCAACTTCGCTCGGAACCTGGCGTCCGACACCTATCCGCGCATGGCTGACATCATCAACAAGATGGAGCGGACGCAGATGGAGGAATCGCTGAAGAATCTCACCGAATCGCGGCCGAAGTCGGCCGAGATTCTGAAGGGCATGCTGTTTACCTTCGACGACATCGTGAACCTGACGGCCAAGGCACGCATGCTGATCTTCGATCAGGTGCCAACAGATCGCGTGGTGATGGCGCTCAAGGGATCGGATACGACATTCCGCGAGCTCATTCTGTCGTCGCTCGCCTCGCGCACCCGTCGTCTGGTGGATCACGAACTGGCAAACGGTATCCCCGCCAATCAGCGCGAGATCCTGGATGCGCGGCGCGCCATTACCGACCTTGCGCTCGATATGGCCGGACGCGGCGAAATTGAACTAAATCCCGATCAAGAAGATCAGCCGGTATTCACCTGAAGATAGAGCATTGTGTCTGACGAACCCGACAAGGACAGTAAAACCGAAGAGGCGACAGAGAAGAAGGTTCGTGATTCCGTCGAGAAGGGCCAAATCCCGGTCTCGCGCGAAGCGCCGATTTTCGCCTCGATGCTCGCGCTATTGATTATTCAAAGCTTTCTGACCTCCGATAACGTGAGAAAGCTGACATTCACTTTAGCCCGATTGATCGACGATCCGTCGGGCATCCGCATCCGCAATGGAACGGATGCTATCGAGTTGCTCTCCGCGGTCGGTATGAGTGCGGCGGGACTGGTTATTCCGATTGTTATCGTCCTGATGCTGGCCGGGCTGGCGTCATCTTTCCTGCAGAACGCACCGCGAATTGTGTTCGATCGCATCCAGCCGGAAGCCTCGCGCATCTCAATAGCGAAAGGTTGGGGCAGAATCTTCGGTGCGCAGGGACGTGTGGAATTCGGAAAGTCGGTCTTCAAGTTCGTCGCTATCAGTCTGGTCGTGATGATCGTCCTGCGGGCTGAGGAGGCCGTG
>JAOQAA010000402.1 GCA_025963815.1 Capsulimonas sp. | reverse complement strand
CGCTGCGGAAGTCCGTGTGGAAGCGGACGTCGCCGTCGTCCAGGTCGCCGAGGTTGGGCGCTTCGCCGTAGAGGCCGCCCTTGACGCTGGCCCCCGCCAGGAACATGACGCTGCCGGCGCCGTGGTCCGTGCCGGCGGAGCCGTTTTCCTTGACGCGGCGGCCGAACTCGGAGAAGGTCATCACGATGACGTCGTTCGCGCGGCCTTGCAGGGTGAGGTCGTCGAAGAAGGCCTTAAGGCCGTCGGCGAGCTGGCCGAGAAGCTGGCCGTGCTGGTAGGGCTGGTTGGCGTGCGTATCGAAGCCGCCGAGGCTATGGTAATAGACGCGTGTGCCGAGGCCCCCGGCAATGAGCCGGGCGATCGTTTGCAGTCCGTCGGCGAAGCCGTTGTTGCGTGGGTACTTCGCGGCGTCGCCGGCCTTGGTGTCGTAATGGTCCATTGCCTGCTGGAGCTGGAGCGAGCTGGAATAGGCGTCGCTGCCCACGTTGCGCACGAACTCCGCGTTGCCGCCCGCGACGGTTCCCTGGGCGTAGAGCGCTTTGAGTGTGGCGAGCTGTTTGTCGCGGTCGCCGGCGTCCACACGAAATCCGTAATCACGTCCGTTGCCGACCGCCGACACAGGAGCGCTTTCAGAGAATAGTGTCAGAGGCAGGGAGGAACCGAGAGTGACGCCCGACAGCGGGTTGGATTTCAAGTGTCCGTCATCGTCGAAGTAGCGCGCCAGCCAGCCGACCCGATCTTTGATGTCGATCTCCGGATTTCCCATCTGCCAGATATCCATTGATTGGAAGTGGCTGCGATTAGGGTTGGGATAGCCGACGCTGTTGACGATGGCCAGATGGCCCTGTTCGTACATCGCGCCGAAGGGCTTCAGTTTGGGATGCATCCCAAGGTTACCGTCGATTTTGACAACGTCGCTGGCCTTGATCCCAATGTTCGGACGCAGCTTCGCGTAGTTCGGATCGGCGAACGGGATCACGGTGTTCAGGCCGTCGTTGCCGCCCGACATCTCGATCACCACAAGGATTTTGCCGGCGGGGATCGTGGGAACACCCGGAGCTTGTGCGCCCGCAGGATCGGCGGCGGCCGCCTGCATGAGAAAATGCGGCATTGCAAGGCCCAGGGATACGAAGGCCAGGCCGTTATGGATAAATTCGCGTCGCGTTGTCGCCATCGTGCTGTTCTCCTGCGGCCTTCAAAGGCCCTCACCCCGGCCCCCTCTCTCAATTCTGGGAGAGGGGGAGTCAGATTGAAGATTGAGGTTTCAAGTTAGGATTTTTGATTTCAGATCCTAACCCAAAAAGCTCTGGCTCCCCTTCTCCCAGAATTGGGAGAAGGGGCTGGGGGATGAGGGCCAATTCCTAAGCCAATTGATACTCCGGCGCGCTCAAGATCAGCCGCACCAGTCCCTGTGATTTGTTCTCGAAGCGTACTTCGCCGGGCTTCCAGCCATCCGAGGCGTAGGCGAGCAGGGCGGCGCGGGTGGGGGCGGAGGGACGGCGGCCGGGCATGAAGGCGGCCCAAACGGCGTCCACCGCGCCATCGGGCGTGGTGACCGGCATGCCGGTGCGCGCGAGCGCTCCGTGTACTCGTTCGGAGAAATCTCCCCGATTGCCCATCTCTCGCACAACCTGATTGATGAAGTTGACGCGAGCCATCAGTGTCATGGTGTTCATCCAGGTTTGTCCTTCGGTCCAGCCTTTGACGTTCGGCGGGTTGAACAGATCCTGACCCATCGAGCGCAGCGTGCCGGGCAGGTAATTGAGGGCGCTCATGGGAACGTCCAGCGTACGCACGGTGGTCATGACCATTTCGACCGGACTCT
The DNA here is from genome assembly GCA_025963815.1 of Capsulimonas sp. Lineage (GTDB taxonomy): Bacteria > Armatimonadota > Armatimonadia > Armatimonadales > Capsulimonadaceae > Capsulimonas. Next base: position 5,876 of record JAOQAA010000402.1, on the reverse strand, counting down.
TGATTTTGGAGTACATCGCCGTGGCGGAGTAGAACGCGCTCGAAGTGAGCATCGCGCCGACCACGGAACGGATATCGTACCCGGAGTTAAAGTACACCTTCTCGAACGGAGCGGTGCTCGCCGGGGTGGGGTTGTCGTCGATGAAGAACTTGTAGAGCTTCGTGCAGAGGAAGCGCGCCGTGGAGGGGTGGCGCGCAACGATGTCGATGATGTCGTCGCCGTTGAAGTTGCCGGTCTGCCCCAGGAACGTTTTGGGGCCGTCGTCATGCTGCCCGGCGTCGAACGAAAACGTGGACGCGTCGCGGTCCAGCCGCCAGCCGGTGAAGGCGCGAGCCGCTTCTTTCACGTCCTGCTCGGTGTAGCCGCCGTGGACACCCATCGTGAACAGCTCCAGCAGTTCGCGCCCGTAATTCTCGTTCGGCTTGCCCTTGCGGTTCTCGGAGCCGTCGAGCCAGACCAGCATTGCGGGATCGCGTGAGACGGCCTTGAGCATCGTGCGGAAGTTGCCGAGGGCTTGAGTGCGAAACAGTTCGTTCTGCTTCCACATCCAGCCAGGATTGTCGACTTTGTAGTTTGCTGTGGCGAAATGGTTGTGCCAGAAGAGGGTCATCTTCTCCTCCAGCGGCCGCTGCGTGTGCGCGATGCGATAGAGCCACCACATTTTCACGCTGTCCATATTGTGGAAGTCGACAAAATCGCCGTCGATCTCCTTGAGGAGAGCCGCGAGACGATCGGGGGCGCGTTCGGGGTGCAGCAGGGCGTCCGTGGTTCCCGCCACGCCCAGGCGGGCGTAAGTTTCCCATTCCTCCGGCCGCGCTCCAAACCCCGCGCGTCGCAGCAAATGCCCCATCTTTGCCGTCTCGATTTGTGATAAAGCCATGACCAGCAGCCTCCCGGTCTTGTGGACGTGTTCGTCTGGTAATATGTTCGAAAGCGCTTCAAAGCGCTCTATTGTTCTATTATAAGGCAAAAGCTTTAAAGAGGCAACAGAATTGATTCTCGCATGTATATTAGACGGGGCGGACGATAGCGGGTAGAATGATAGGGATAAATCTTGGGCATGGGCGCGAGAAGGGGAAGCAGGTCGATTCGTGAGCAGAACCAGCGCGCAAATTCAAGAAGAAATCGTTGGGCGCTTCGGCTTCTTTCCGCCGTTTTTTGAACCAGCCCTGCCGTCTCCCTCAGTGCTGGAAAACCTCTGGTCTCAAACAGTCTCCGCCTATCTCGATAACCCCTTCCCCGCGTTGTTCAAAGAAAAGCTGAACGCCTATCTCTCCCGCTTCTGCGTCGTTCCCTACTGCATGGTTTGCCATTCCTCCACACTGCGCCCGCTCGGCATGAGTCCGGCGGAAGTGCTGACGCTTCTGGAAACGCCGCCGCCGATTGATTTGGATATCGACGCGCATTTGAGCCGCCTGAATGAGTATTCAATTTTTGATATGGATGCTTTGGTGGCGGGATCCCCGCTGGAAGAGAGCTTGCTCGCCTGCGTCGTCGCGGTGTTTCTCGAAGGGGAACAGGCCTTGCGGTGCCGGTCGGAATTGGTCCACCTGCTGAGTAACGATCTGTACAATCACTTGACGGCGTATCTTGCCTATATCAAGACGTGCCACACATGGATCGAAATGCACCCGGAGGTTTCCTACGAGGCGGACGAGCGCGCAAAAGAGCATCTTGGGCCAATGCTGGCGCAGGAGCCCGCGCTGGCGGCGTTCTTTCGCGACTACCGAAGCAAGACTGCTTCCGAGCGCGAGCATCGTACGGTGCGGGAAGTGCAGCAGGCCGAGCGCTTGCGGGCCGACCGCGCGATCCGCGAGAGCGAGGAAAAGCTTCGGCTTCTTGTGGAAGGCGCCAAAGACTATGCAATGATCATGCTCGATGTTGAAGGGCGTATCGCCAGCTGGAACGCCGGGGCCGAGCGTATTCTGGGCTATGAAGATACCGATGTCCTTGGATTGTCCATTGCGATGATTTTTACCGAGAGTGACCGGACGGCGGGAATCCCTGAGCGCGAAATTTCCCGAGCGTTCGATGTGGGCAAAGCCAATGACGAGCGCTGGCATCTGCGCAAGGACGGCTCTCAGTTCTGGGCTGACGGCGTGATGGAGGCCCTGCGTGATGAAGATGGGTTCCTGCGCGGCTACGCGAAGATCCTGCGTGACGATACGAAACGAAAGCTTTTGGAGGAAGCGGCGGACGCCATCCATGTGCGGGAGCACCGGATCGCCGCCACGCTCCAGCAGGCGCTGTTGATGACCGCGCCGGACAACGCCTTTCCGGGAGTCGATGTCAAGACGTTTTATGAGCCTGCGTCCGATGAAGCGCTGGTCGGCGGCGATTTCTACGATGTCTTTGCATTACGAGACGGTGAGGTGGCGATGGTCGTCGCCGATGTGATTGGGAAGGGCCTGCGCGCGGCGGCGCACACGGCCCAGATCAAGTACGCGCTCCGGGCGTTTCTGCGCGAGTATCCGGAGCCGGCAATTGCCCTCGATCGACTGAACAGTTATCTCTGCGAATCCCAGCGTCTGGAGCATCCCGGCGACGAGGTGGACTTACTCGTCGTCCTTTCCCTAGTGGTGCTGGACACAGCGACGGGGGAGGCGAACTTCGCCGTCGCCGGCACCGAGCCGCCGCTGATCCTGCGCACGGGCGGCGGCGTCGAACAAGTCGCGGCGAACGGCGTTCCGCTTGGTATCCAGATCAAAGAACGGTTCTCGGTTACCGCATTGCACCTGGAGCCCGGAGATATCCTGCTGATGGCGACTGATGGCGTGACGGAAGCGCGCCAGGGGCGCGAATTTCTCGGCTACGACGGCATGGTCGCGCTCGCGATCGATGCCCTTCCTCTGGAGCGGCTGGGTCCGATCGGCGCCGCAATCGTCGAAGGCGCCCGCGCATTCGCCGGCGGCAAATTCCAGGACGACGTCTGCCTCCTTCTCGCCCGTTTCCACGGCGCGCCCGCTTCCCGCTAATCATCCTCACAAAGTCTCGATCGCCGTTCTTTGTGATTTTATAGACACTACTTGACACTGTCATTATTTGCGCGTATAATGAGCGCATGGATAAGACGGAATGGACGCTTTCGGAACTTGCCGCCGAGTCGGGGCTGACGCCGCGCACGATCCGTTACTACATCAGCCGCGGCTTGGTGGACGGACCGCGCGGGGCGGGACGGGGCGCGTCGTATGACGCCCGGCATTTGGCGCGGCTGCGTGAGATCCAGCAGCTTCAAAGCGAGGGGCGCATGCTGGCGGAAGTCGCGCAGGGGGCGGGGCGAAGCGATGAGCTGCCCACACCGGAGGCGTGGTGGCGGTATCCCGTCGCCGAGGGTGTGGTGATCGAAGTCCGCGCCGATCTTGCGCCATGGCGCTTGAAGCATATCCATCGGGTCATTTCGGAAGCGGCGAAAGCGCTGAAACAGGAGGATAAGGACGATGCAGAGCACGGGATTTGAAGTACGATACGCCGATCGCGAGGAGCCGATTCAGCTCGCCATGCAGCGGCTGTGGTTGACGGGGCAGATCCTGCCTGTCGGCGCGCGTCTTTTCGTGCGGCACGACTTTCGCCACGATGAAGATCAGAATTTGGAAGTTGTCTACAGCTTCATGCTGCCGCGCGACGCCGCGCTGCGCAAATTTGAGGTCAAGGGCGAAGGCTTTGAAGCGCACTCTGAACTGCGCCGCGTCGAGGAGGCCGTCCGGGAGTATGAAGAAGGCTTAGAGGCCGGACATCTGGCGACCCTGGCGCGCAGCTATCGCGACGGCGTGGTCAATCTTTCGCTCGGCAACCTGCGTAAAGGACAGGATATCAGCGTCACCCTCGAAGTTCTCGCCGGCGTCGAATTGACCGACGATGGTCTGCGCTTTCGCTTTCCGTTCACCATTGCGCCGGGATATCACGCCCAGGCTCGCATGATCGACACAGGCGCGGGCGGCGAGATTGAGCTCCCTGCGAAGGAGTTCGGTGACGTGATCCTGCCGACGTTCCAGCGGAGCGCCGAGGGCCTGCATGATGTTGGTTTCGATCTGGGACTGCGTGTCGGGGAAGTCTCGGAAATCTCTTCGCCGTCACATGCCGTCCGGATGCGTAAGGAGGATGGCGCGTGGCGCGTTTCACTCAGCCCCGCCGGTGATGTTCCGAACCGCGATCTGGTGCTGGATGTGCGTCAGGAGAATGCGGGCGCCCAGATACTGTCCGGCGAGAAACGCTTTGTCCTCGCCGTTCCTTCGACACAGTTCGGCAAAAGCGATAGCGGCCCACGCAAGATTGCTTTTGTTGTGGACCGGTCGGGATCGATGGAGGGCGCGCCGATGGTCCAGGCCAAGCGCGCTGTCGAAGCCTGTCTCGCCGCACTCGCGCCCGAAGATCAATTTGCGCTCATTGCGTTCGATGACCGGGTGGAATCCTCCAGCAATAAGCTTGTCGCCCCAACGGCGCAATCCCGTGCGAAAGCCTCAGAGTTTCTGAGCCATGTCCATGCGCGAGGCGGTACGGAACTGGCCCAGGGGTTCGCGGCGGGCGCAAAGCTCGTCGGCGAAGGCGGTTTCGTTCTTGTCGTCACCGATGGTCAGGTTATAGGAACCGAGGAAATCCTGGCGCAGGCCCGAGCGCAGAACGTTCGGATCTTCTGTCTCGGCATTGGGTCTGCCAGTCAAGACCGCTTTCTCGCGCTTTTGGCGGAGGCCACGGGCGGTGTCAGTCGCTTTGTGACGCCCAAAGAGCGTGTGGATATCGCCGCCGTGGATCTTTTTGCGTCGATTGCCCCGCCGGTCGCCGCCGGCGTGGAGCTGACAGGCGCCGACTTCGCCATTCTCCCACCGGCCACGGTGCACGCTGGCGTCCCCTGGGTCGCCTTCGGCGAACGGGCCCACCCCGGAGAAGTCACGGCGTCATGGCCGGGTGGGCGTCTCACATTCGCCATTCCCGCGCCCGACCCTGCTGTCGCCGACGCGGTTCGATTGCTCGAAGGTTCGCGGCGCATTACCGATCTGGAAAGCCGCATGACATCTGCGGCGGAGAAGTCGCTGGAGCCTCATCTGGTCGCCCTCAGCGAGGAGTACGGCCTCGCGAGCCGCGCCTGTTCTCTCGTCGCTGTCGTGAAACAAGAAGGCGACCAGGCCGGCGCGCCGCCGACAACGCGCGTCGTCCCGGTGGGAGTGCCCGAAGGAACAGAGTTCGACAGCTACTTCGGCGGCGCAATGTCGATGATGGTCGGAGGGGCGCCTCCTATGGTTTCCGCGCCAGCGCCGGCTGGCGCTGGACCTGGCATTCTGCGCGGTCGTTTGTCCGCAGCTCCAGATATGGCGAAAATGAGCAAACCTGCCTCGCCGCCATCGCTCATGCGAAAGGCGATGGACTTTATGGAGCGCGCCATCGCGCCTGCTCCGGCCCAAGCTCCGCCTGCGGAGGATATCGTGATGGAAGCCGAAGCATCACTCGTTTACGGCGACGAAGAAGATCGTCTGCTCACCTTGGCGTCCTCTTTGGAGCCGGACGGCGGCTTGCCGGGAGATACTCCTGACGAGCGGGCGCTGAAGACGATCGATGCGCTCATTCAATTCCGTTCCGAAGGCCACACGCCGACGCAGGGCGTGTTCCGGGCGCATGTGAAGCGGATGGTTGGGTTCCTGGAGAACCTGAGCGGGCTGTCAAAAGATCGCAGTGTGACTGTGGGGCGCGTGGTTGAGATGGTGCGGGCAGGCGATGCGAAGCTTGCAGCGGGGCCAGGGGGGGCGCTGGGTTGGGATGAGCTGGAGAGGATGATCGGCGCATAAGATGCCCTTGCCCCCAGAGTTAGGAACGGCCCCCAGCCCCCAATCCTGGGGGAAGAGTTTTGCAAAGGCGTTTGCTGCCTTTCGTAAAGCCACAGAGAG
>JAOQAA010000358.1 GCA_025963815.1 Capsulimonas sp. | reverse complement strand
TTTCGTTATGCGCCCTAGCGCTCCAATGCAGTGCGGTCCCAGTTTGCGAGAATCGCCGCGCCTTCGTAGGTGGTTTGCAGGAACGCAAGCAGCGCCTGCGCCGGATCGGGCGCCGTTCGGACGGCTTCGTATGGCAGGATGAATTCGCCCAGTTTTTCGTGAAAACAGGCAGTTTCGGGCAGGACGGGATGTTCGCGGAACCCGGCCGGACCGGGATAGGCGTAGGCGTAGAAGGCGGCTTCGCCGAGGCCATCCCCTGCCCAGAACCCGGCGCTCGATACCTCGTGCGAGTACGCCTCCTCCATCACCCAGTTCGGACAGTTGGGCGCGCCGCCGGGGTGCTTGGGCGCGGTCCGGCCCGAAAACCGGGTCACGGCCAGGTCGAAGGCGCCCCAGAAGAAATGCACCGGGCTGCACTTGCCCATAAACCGGGCGCGAAACTCGGTGAAGACCGTGTCGACGGCGACGAGCGCGGTCCAGAATCGGAACACGGCGTCGGCATCGTAACTCGCGTGGGTTTCATCCTTGGCGAATGGGATCGCTTCAACAACCTCGACGGGCCGGGCAAAGATCGTGACTTCGATGCCGAGTTCTTGGAGCGCCCCCATGGTTTTGCGATAAAAGGCCGCGACCGACATCGGCTCCAGCGCAAATGAGCGTTCAGATCCATCGGAGCACGTGATCCGCAACACGTGACCCACGAAATCGAAATCGATGGCGAACGCCCCCGTTCCATTGGGAATGGGCGAAGTTGTGAGGCCGCGCGTCGTCACATACAGCGCCACTCCCCAGAAGTGGTTGATATTCGGGGACAGCGCCATCCGTATTTTGCCGACGATCTGGGTCCACAGAAGGAGCGTCGTACAAGTGTCCTCCCAGCGTGCGAATAGCGGCAGTTCCGGCCAGTCGCCCGGAGCATTCGTGGTTTGAATCGCGGTCATCGTCGCTCCTTCTGTGGACCCATCATGATTTGTCGCCGAGTAAGCGCTCACTTGTGCAGCAGCGATTGCCAATTGTGTGGCAGATTCCCGCCCGGCCCTGGAACGGGCTGATCCTCGGGATGCGAATCCGGCGCGGGCAGATGAGGGCCTTCAATATACTCCTGTGTTCGGTAATCGTAGAACCAGTTCTCACCGGGCTCGAAGCTCGTGATGATGGGATGCTCGGTCTCGGCGTGGTGATGAGAGGCGTGCTGACTGGGCGAGTTGTCGCAGCAGCCAATGTGGCCGCACTCCGCGCAGCGCCGAAGGTGCAGCCACCATCCGCCGGCCGCGAGGCATTCGACGCACCCTTCGCCGCTCGGCGTCGCGGTTTCGTTGATTCCGTCCATGTAAAAACTCCTTTTGATTTCGCAGTTGATTACGATGAGTGTACTTCAAAATCTTTCACATTAAGACCACGATCTCGTCGCGTTAATTCTCCAGGATACCGGACCAATGAACAGTGCGTATTGACGCCAACGCAAGTTATAATAGAATCAGGAACGTTTCTCGGCGCGCAACTTTGCGCCATTCAGATGAGCCGCATATCGAAACCAAAGGGGAATAGACAAAGCCATGAACGACAAACTCTACCGCAAGCTGAAGTTTCGTGGAGCCACTCTCAAATTTGTGCTGACGACAGCCGTGTCCGTCCTCGTCGTTGCGGGATTAACCACGCAGGCCCACGCCGTGGCTCCGTCCTTCACATTCGCCGCGACCATCCCGGCCGCAGTCCTGGCGGGCAGCATATTTACCTTTCCCGCGTCCGTCACGAATATCGGCGGACAGGCGACCGACTACAACACGTACTTCCAAATCTACGATTTGGGTTTCAACTATCAGGGCCAGACATACTACACGAACCAGACTTTCGCGCCCGGAGAGACGATCAATTACAACGTAGCGATCACCGCGCCGACCACACCCGGAACCTATCTCATGGCCGCGCTTATGTTCAATAAGGACTACACAGGCGGGATCGTCAGCGAGACGTTCTTCCCACAAACATTTCAAGTCCTGCCCCCCGCCGCCGTCCCCGAACCGTCATCCGTCGCCGCCATCGGCCTGCTGCTCTTAGGATCCCTTGTGTTAAAAGCACGACGGCGCGGACTGCGCACCTGATTGCGTTCCTCCCAATCCGTCACCCGCGCATGGCGAGCCGCCAATTGAATGTCATTTGCCTGCCAAAACACGAAATAAATTCACGAGAAAATTCGGAGATCGAATGTTGATACAAAGGATTGGAGTGATACGCTGGGAATACGGCGTCACTCTGGCTGCGCGGGTCGCGGTTCTGACGGCGCTTGCCGCCACGCTGACTTCGTGCGCGCAGCCGACGGTTCGTAATGCGGCGCAAGACGATGCGGACATGCAGCAGAGACTTGCAAAAACACCTCGAAAGGCGGAGGCCCTGCACTGGCTTAACATCAAGGATAAGATCGACAGAACAGTCGGTAAAGACAATCCCACCTACACAAATGCAGACTCGGTTCGATTTGTTAAGTCTCTGTACACAGCAGGCGCGGTGAAAGTGATCGCAGTCAACATTGTCTTAGACAGAAACATGGAGTCTACCCGAACGCTGATCGTGCAGATGCCAAAAAGTCGTCCACAGCGCCAGCAGATCTTAAACATCATCAACCCAATCGTGCTGGCCGGTGGATTTGAGTCGGATCCAGATTACGGGCAGACATATGAAATGATTTTTTGGGATTAGCGAGATCGCCGCTAAATTCTCAATTTGCGCGGTTTATGTGGGAATGGCTTCGAAATCTTCATTTCTTTGGGTAATATAACAGGCAATAATCCAACATGAAACCAAATCCGATGTGGGTTTTGGCTGGATTTACGCAAGCGATCGGAAGGTCATCCACCGTGAAGAAACCATTTCGTGCAACATTGTCCCGCTCCCACGCGAGCCTCACACAAATCGGCTCCGCCGCCGCGTTTCTCCTGCTAGCGCACAGCGCCGTGGCCGCGCCGGCCAGCGACCCGCTCAGCAAGTCATTTTTGACGCCGCCGCCGACGGCGAGGCCGCAGGTTTGGTGGCATTGGATGAATGGCAATATCTCGAAAGAGGGCATCACCGCCGATCTGGAGGCGATGAAGCGTGTGGGCATCGGTGGCGGGACGATTTGCGTGCTGGGAGATTATGCGCCCGAAGGCCCGGTGCACTTCAACTCGCCGCTTTGGTGGGACAATACGAAGTTCGCGATGAGCGAGGCGGGACGGCTTGGTCTGGATCTCGGCGTTGAGAACTGCGAAGGCTGGAGTTCCAGCGGCGGCCCGTGGGTCAAGCCGGAAGACTCGATGAAGGATCTCTCCTGGCGCGAAGTCCAGGTTCAGGGCGGGGCGCCGGTCACCGATAAGCTTCCCCAGCCGGAAACGCGCCTT
>JAOQAA010000333.1 GCA_025963815.1 Capsulimonas sp. | reverse complement strand
GCCATCGATATGTCTACTTAGAAAATTAGCAACCTGTTGAAACTCTTCGATATCAGAATATTCTAACCAAATTAGATAGCTATTTAGTGAACCAGCAAAAGAGCGAATTGTTTGATATCGATAAGTCCAACGGTATAATGTGTCTTCGCGAATTACACTTTTCCCTTGACTCGGAATAATGTTTCGCACATGTGGAAAAAATAAAACAGATGGGACTATAACGGTACTGAGTGAAATATTTGCATTATCGAAAGCGATCTTTAATTCTTTTTGCGAAGCAATTATATGTTGAATTTCTTGAAATGCTGTAAGACTAGTACCCGAAGTCAGAGTACCATTAAGCCTATTATATGAATTAGCTACAAAGAAAACCTCAATATTGTGATCGGACAATGCTGGTGCTAATTTAATATTTCCTGGTGGGTTTCCGTAAAATATTGTAAAAGTAGCGGCATCAATCGTCAATATAAGATGGGCGTATGGTGCATCATTAGTATTACCGTTTTGGAAGATGCTAGACTTAAGAGATGAAGAATTCGGATATGGATTTATTAAGTTGAGCAGCCCAAAAATCAACTCCAGCACCGTCGTCTTGCCGTTGCCGTTTGCGCCGCCGATGAGCGTGTTTTGGCGTGGCTGACCGCTGGGATCGGTGAAATCCAGGGTGACGTCTTTGAGCGGGCCGATGTTGACGGCGCGCAGGGATTTGATTTGTATCTTCATGGCGCGGTTATCTCAGGGTGCATATCACTATCATATCGTGAAATGTGAGCGATTTGTATAAGGAATTTACGGTTTTTCTTTCAAAAATGTCTCGGCTTCGGCCTTGACGTTCCCTGTGCCCTGGTCGGCGACGGTTTTCCATTCGGCGCGGCCTTGTTTTTTCTGGCCGAGTAAGTAAAGCGCCTGGCCTAAATTCAGTCGGGCTCGTAGGAGGTCGGGGTCGAGGCGGAGGGCGGCGCGCAGTTCGGGGACGGCTTCCTGGACGCGCCAGACGCAAAGCAGCGTGCTCCCGAGGTGGTAATGGCCGGCGGCGTAGTCGGGTGCGGCTTTGACGGTCTGCTTGTGGATGGCGATGGCTTCGTGATACTCGCCCTGGAGCGCCAGCACGTTGCCGATGGTGTCCTTGATGACGATGTTGCCCGGTTTGAGTTTCAGAGCGGCGCGGTATTCGGCGGCGGCGTCGGTGTAATACTCCTCGGCGCTGTAGACATTGCCAAGGTCGAAGTGTGCATCGGCGTTTTTAGGGTCTATCTTGACGGCTTCGCGCAGCTGAATGGTCGCGCCGTCGTAATCGCCCTGGCGGCCGAGTGCGCGGCCGAGACTGTCGCGGACGGCGGCGTCCTTGGGAAGAGCGTGCGCGGCGATCTTGAGCTCAGAGATCGCGTCCGGCAAACGGCCCGCGTCCAGAAGAATATTCCCAAGGCTCCGGTGGTATTCGCCGTTATTCGGGTCCATCCGAACCGCCGCGCGCATCTCCGTTTCCGCCTGCTCAGGACTGCCGGACGAGGCGAGCGCCTGGCCTAATGTTGCGTGCGCTTCAGGCAGGTCCGGCGCGAGACGCACCGCGTCCTGGAACGCCGAGAGCGCCTGAGCGGAAAGTCCCTGTTTCAGGAGCGACGCGCCGGCTTCCAGCTTCGCCTGAGCCTCCGGATTGACCGGATCAGCCGGCGCCCCGGCGAACGCGGGACGGAGCGAGATGGGCGCGAGCGCCAAACAAAGCGCGAGCAGATAATAACGGGCGGTCATAAAACTCTCCAGCAATCCAGTATTGCAGCGCAGGAAGCGCTTGTGTTATGATACCTTGCGCGGAGGAGAAGCGCGTTTACCCCTCTCCGCACGGCAGCCGCCCGCTTCATGAAGGTTTACAAGAACGCTTGGATCAGAGTTGACGGCAGTCATTCCTATAAGCTTGTCTGACGCGCTCAATTTTCGTTGAGGAAAACCAATGCATAAATATCCTTTCCTGCACTGCTTGACGCTCGCCGCCTGCCTGAGCGCTCCCTGTCTGGCGGCGCCGGACGACACTCCGATCACCAAACTTCCCGTCCGGGAGATCACCGTCTTCAAAGATGGGCACACGTTTTTGATGCGCGAAGGAACGGTTCCCACGGACAGCGCAGGCAATGTCACTCTGGATGAACTGCCCAATCCCGTCCTCGGAACATTCTGGCCTTATTCCAGAGACACGCATGCGAAACTGACGGCCGTGGTCGCCGGCAATCAAGCCGTTAAGACGGCGCGCACCGCGACATCGATCCGGGAGATGCTCGACGCCAACCCCGACGCCTCCGTGGAGATTACCGACACGAATAAAGCGACCTTCGACGCCGTGGTCATCGGCGTTCCCAGCGCCCGTCGTCCCGCGACGAAAATCATGACCCCGAATGATGACAGTGAGAACATCGCGGCTCCGCAGGAGCAGCCGCCGCCGGTCGTGCTGCTTAAGCTTCCAACGGGCGCTACGATGGCGCTTCCGCTCGACCAGATCCAAAAAGTCGTTTTCAAAGGCGATTTTCATCCGGACGTCAGCAGCGACGACGAGCAGCGACGCATGACAATGCGTCTGAACTGGCCCGGCGGACGTGAGGACACGGCGCAGGTCGGAATGGTCTACCTGGAAAAAGGCATTCGCTGGCAGCCCAGCTATAAAATCGATCTGGACGGCAAGGGACACGCACACGTCCAATTAGAAGCGACGCTGGTCAATGACACGATCGATCTGAACGATGTCACCACCAATCTCGTCATCGGCGTTCCCACATTCTCCATGGCCGGGAACTTCGACCCGATCTCTCTGCAGGAGACCATCGTCCGCGTCGCGGCCGCCATGGCGCCGCCCCCTGTCCCAATGGCCTCCTTTTCCAATTCCGTAAGCTTCCAGCAGCAATACGCTTCGAATGATGAGCCAGAGCAAGCCCCGCCCGCCCCCGCTGTCGCCGGAGCTGGCGCCAACGAAGATCTGTTCGTCTTCAAAGTCGCTCACATCACATTGAAGAAAGGGGAGCGCATGGTCGTGCCGATCAGCAGCTACGATTTGCCTTACACGGACGTTTACACCCTCGATCTTCCCGCTTCACCACCGCTTGAGGTACGGCAATATTTGAACAGCTACAGCGGCTATAGCAGCGCGCCGAAGATGGTGGACGCTTCGCCGTTCATGCACAAGATTCGCCTTGTTAACCGCAACAGCGCGCCGCTCACCACCGCGCCGGCGCTGGTGCTGCGCAATGGGCAGATAATCGCCCAAGGCCTCATGTCCTATGCCGCCATCGGCGCGACCACCGACCTGCCGCTCACCAAGGCGGTCAACGTCAAGGTCTACAAGAACAGCCGCGAAACCAAACGCACGCCGAGCGCCGCGAAGTGGGCGGGCGCGACATACTCCCGCGTGGATATTTCCAGCATGGTCACGGTTAAGAACTACGAAGACCAGGAGATCAATCTGGAAGTGACCCGCCAGGTCCTTGGAATGCTGGACGCCGCCTCCGCTCCCGGAAAGTTCTCACAGCTCAGCACTCTGGATAACGAAGACACGCCGGCAATCGGCGCGTCGCAATGGTGGAATCACTTCAACGGCGTCGGCAAAGTCAGCTGGAAGGTCAAGATGACGCCTAAGCAGAGCCTGGACCTGAAGTACGGCTGGCATTATTTCGTGCGATAGCTCAAAGACGATACGGACGATCGCGCCGCCTTGCTTGGCGCGGATGCTTCCCAAAGGAAACCCCATGACGAAATATCCCTTCCTGCACTGTTTGGCGCTCGCCGTATGCCTGAGCGCTCCCTGCCTGGCGGCGCCGGACGCCACTCCGATCACCAATCTTCCGGTTCGGGAGATCACCGTGTTCAAAGACGGACACGCGTTTTTGCTGCGCGAAGGAACGGTCCCCACCAACGCGGACGGCAACGTGACGGTGGATCAGCTCCCCAGGCCCGTACTTGGGACATTCTGGCCCTACTCCGGGGACACCCGCGCCAGATTGACAGCCGTGGTCGCCGGCAAACGAACGACAGCCACGGCACGCACCGCAACGTCGATCCGGGAGATGCTCGACGCCAATCCCGGGGCCTCCGTGCAGATCACCGATACCAGCAACGCCAGCTTCGACGCCGTCATTATCGGCGTTCCGCAGCCCAAGGCTGTCGTCACGGACGGGAATGACGCAAGCGACGACAGGGTCATCGCGCCCAGTCAGCCCAGCATCGTGCTTCTCAAGCAAACCACCGGGGCAACTCTGGCGTTTCCGATCGACCGAATTCAAAGCATCTCGTTCAAGGATAACTTCCATTCGGACCTCACCGAAGACAGTGAGCGCCGGCGGCTGACGATGCGACTGGAATGGACCGGCGGAAAACAGGATAAGGCGCAGGTGGGGATGGTCTACCTGGAAAAGGGAATCCGGTGGCTGCCAAGCTACAAGATCGACCTGGACGGCAAGGGACACGCACACGTTCAATTAGAAGCCACGCTGGCGAATGAGATGATCGACTTGAACGATGTCACCGCGAACCTCGTGATCGGCGTTCCGACATTCGCGATGGCGGGTAACACCGACCCAATCGCGCTGCAGGAAACCGCCGCCAAACTTTCCTCCCTCTTCTCCGAGGCCAGGGATTCGCGGACGGGCTACGCCTTTTC
>JAOQAA010000331.1 GCA_025963815.1 Capsulimonas sp. | reverse complement strand
CTTATGCGTGTCGTGGTAAGTTGCCCGGCCCGTTGTGGGCGGCGATATGGCTTCGATCTTTTCTTTGGCAAAGCTGAATTTGTTTATATCTTGAGTCATGACTTAATCCATTTTTCAATTCGGGGTTACGCCGGGGTTACAACCTCGAAGTATTTCGGTGCATTTTGAAACACCGCCAAAATCAAATAATAGAGATAAGCTTTTGATTTGTATATGATTTTACTGAACGAAATATAACAAAATATTCCGGAATATGACAGACTCTAGGACTTTTAATCCGTTGGTCGCAGGTTCGAATCCCGCACGGCCTACCAGAAAATTAGCAGTACAGATAAGGGTTAGTGAGCTTCGGCTGCTAACCCTTTTTTGCGTTTATATGAAAAATATTACCCACTTGGGAAATATTCTGTTGTCTCCCGACCTCAAGTTACCGAGAATTCAAACCCTGCCCACCAAGAACCTGATCAATCATCACGATTGCACTCTTAATACGCATTGTTCCAGCATGAGGGCGCGGAAATATCAACTTTTCAGCAGGTCGCATTCAATGGGGCCAGAATGAACATTTTCTGGAAGAAGGGATTCGATCCGAACATAATTCTTCGTAAGCTCAGCAGTTCGATGAGGTTTTCGTAAATTCTTGGACATGCCCTACGATCTCGCGGAACTCAAGAAAAAGAAAATTCTAGTTGACGATGTAATTAGGTTCAGAAGTAAGAAACATCCCTAGTTGCAATGGCGGCTCCGTCGGCACAGAAGCTGTATTCCAGTCTTTGTAAAAGCGGGCGGCCAGAACCTCTTCTTCGGCAGGCCGGTTTCGAGAAATCACGGCTTCCCAATACGAGTCATAGAAAAGGAGCGCGGCTGTCCAAGACACCATGGTTTAAGGATCGCCCTTGAATGCTATGACGGAATCGTAATTACCCAGCGATTTTCCTTGAAGTCAGCCACACTTTAGATTGATCGTTCCGAAGATGCCTGTTCAGGACTTCGTTCGGACGCTCTCATTTCTGACACTCCTTAGTTTGTATCATCTCAGCGATTTCTTCGCGGCGTGGGAATCGCACACAAGGCGCTACGCGCTCACCTGGCACCAGCAGCCTTTTTCTGACGCTCGATGCCGAGCCGCTTGGACAGGCGCGCGCTGGCATCGGCCGCGTAGGCCTTGCAACCGTTGCCGTCGATGAAGGTGTTATGCGCCTTGGTGCGTGCCGCCAGTTTCTCGAGCATGTCGGTAAAGTCCGGATGTGCCGACAGTACGACGTCGCATTTGAGCGACGCCACCTTGCCAATGCTCGCCTCGAACGAGGGCACGATGTTCGGGCGCTTGGCGTCACCCGAATAGTAAAACCCATCGCTCGACGCTGGATTGAGGCTATCGACAAACGCCACGTCGACGCAAGACTTGCCGCTACAGGATTGCCTGGTGTAGCTGGCGCCCCCCGGAGTATGGCCAGGCGTCTTGTGCGCGGTCAGCTTGAGCGGACCGACCGCGATCACTTCGCCGTCGCCAACCACGCGCACCTTGTCGACGCGAGGAAAGTGGGTGTTCCCGCCTATTTCGAACTGCGGATCGTCACTGCCGATCACGCCGGCGCGCAGCACGCTGGCGCCGGCGGCGCTGGCCATCACGGTCGCGCCGCTGTCGCGCGCCAGCTGCGCGATGCCGCCCGCATGGTCAAAGTGCGGGTGAGTATTGACAATCACCTTAATGTCCTCGAGGCGAAAGCCGAGCGCCTTGATGTTCGCCTCGATTTGCGGCACCGACTGCGGCAGAGCGCCATCGATCAAGACATGCCCCTTGGGTCCCGTCACCAGCACGGACGACAGTTCGGCGGTGCCCACGTACCAGGTATTTGCGACCACCTTGAACGGCTTTAATGCTACGTTCCACTTGGTGCAGTTACCGCAACCGATCTCGATGTTGCCTGTATCCTCCGCCCGTGCATGCCCGGTCGCCGCGTTGGAAACTGCGGCGCATAAGGCGAACAAGAAGATAAGCAATTTATTCATAGTTGTGTAATGGGGTGTGTATGGAAGGTACGGCGTCCGACGCCGCGCGTGCGCAATTGTACGGAAAAAGACTCAACGTGCTAGCGCTCTATTCCACTCCAATCAACGGGCGAGGCGCGTTTTCCCAAATTCTCGCTCTTGTATATCCGTCTCTCGGGTATACGATCACTGCGATTTCCCTTCCAACAAAACAGGCCGCGCTTTTCAGTTCTGTTTATCTGAAGTCAGAACTAATATTAAGCATTTGACAATCAATGCAGCGGAAGAGATACTGCCTCGCTCATAGCGTTGACAAGCATTATTTTCAACAGCGCCTACCTCAACCTACACGCGGAACCTCCCATGAAAAATTATTGGCTACTCTGTATTCTGCTCGCCCTAAACGGATGCGGCGGCGGAGGTGGAGGCGGGACAAGCAGCGGAGGATCAACCGTTTCCCAACCGGTCGGCGACGCGGCCAGCTTTGAACCGGCCAAGGTCACCGTGAGTTATGAAGCCGGGAGCTCCAAACCGATCGATATCGTCGCAACCATCAAGCGCCCCACGGACTTCGCCGGCGCGGCCGCCGTCTATACGCTGATCAAGGACAGCGCGGGCGTGATTTCCACCGAAGTGTCGATATCGGCTTTATCCAGCACCAGCTACAAAGTAGTCCTGAACACTTCAAACACCAAGGCGGCGGGTCACTACACCGGCGCCTTCACGATCATGTTTTGCCGCGACACGGCGTGCGCCAGCCAGTTCCCCGGCTCGCCGATGGCGCTGCCTTTCGACATTACCGTCGCCACTCCGCCCCTGCACGCCGCCGCCGCCGCATCGCTTGACTTGAACATGCGCGCGGGCGACACGGCGCCTGTCACGGTTCCCGTCAATATCACCGGAGTGGGCCTGCAATGGACTGCCACCGGCAGCGCATCCTGGCTGACGCTGAGCCCGGCGTCGGGCACTGGTCCCGGCACGCTGACGCTGAGCTACAACGGCACAGGCTTGGCGCCGGGACAATACACGCAAACCGTGCGCATCGCGACCGCCGATGGCCAGAGCGCATCGTTGCCGGTATCGATGACGGTCTT
>JAOQAA010000318.1 GCA_025963815.1 Capsulimonas sp. | reverse complement strand
ATCTGAACGACAAGATCGCCTACGCCAAAACGCGCTGGGGGTGCACGCTGTTCTATGTCGACTCGAACGTGCATTTCGATCTGGGAACCAACCCGAGCGACGAAAAAGACTACGAGCTTCTCCCCGCCCACCTGTTTCAGGAAGCGGCGGCGGCAAATCCAGACGTTCTGCTCATCCCGGAACAGCAAATCACCCGCTACTACGCCTACGGCGCCCCATACGACGAGCTCAAACAGGGAACGGCGGCGACGCCAACCGCCATACGCCGCATTTACCCCGACTCCTTCACCGTAATCTCCGTCGCCACCGACACCTCCGGCGGCCCACTCGACACCCGCCGCGCCGAACTGATCGACTCCGTGCGACACGGCGACATCCTGCTATTCCGGGCATGGTATGAGACGCCGGAGATGAAGCCGGTACAGGAAATTTACAAGGCTACAGGACGGTAAGCGAGTTTCGACGCCCCGTCCCACAATGACGGCGCCTCAGGAGATATTGGACGAATGCACGGCTAAATGCTCGCGCGCCCGTCGGTTTGCCGCATGGACGGCTTTTGCCTTTTGATATCGCCGATAAGGATAATCCACGCCGTGGAGCAGCAGCACGGCGCCCGCGATAATCCCGGCGAGGACGCTCCACCAGGGAAGCCAAGGCAGTCCCACGGTCAAGAGAAGCATCAATGGGAAATGCAACACGTAAAGCGGATAGCTGACGTCTCCAAGATAGAGAGCGACTTTTGCGAACCGTGCATTCAAAGCGGGTGGGCTGAAAAGGATCGCAAAGCAAACGGCGCAGATCAAGCCGGCCCCGAACTCAGGATTGGACCCAGGCTGGTAAAGCGGCAGCAGTGCGGTCGCACCGACGATCAAAAGGATCTGCATCCACCGCTCTTGGCGATGACGATAGGCTAAAAACCCAAGGAGCCAGCACCAGAGCAGGAGCGCCGCCGTCTCGCCGTGCGCGCCATGCGGGGAGATCTTCAGCCCAAGGGCGTTCCTGCCCAGATAGGCCGCCGTGGAAGCTGCCGTGAAAATCAGAAGGACGCGTGATTTTTGACGGTGAAACAGCGGCGCAAAGAGATAATAGATTACCTCGACGCTCAAAGACCAAAGCGCGGTGTTCGTCATGATCCAGTCCGACGCAACGCCCTGCAAAAACAGCGCATGGCCGATGAACGGCCATACCGTGCGCGGCGCATGGATGATGCTGGACCGTGTCTCAAACGCGAAACCAAAGAGAAGGAACGGGATTGCGGCGATGACAATGGACGTGATGTACAGAGGATAAATGCGCGTCAGGCGTCGCCGATAGAATCCTTCGGGCCGCTGGACGCTGTGGCAAATCGAATAGCCGCTAATCAGAAAGAAACCGATCATGGCCGCAGGATGCCCCACGCAAGTTTCCAGTGAGTACAGCCAGTCGGGGATTCCAACCCACGGCCCGGCGTGATCGATCAAAATAATAAACGCCAGCAAAAAACGCACGGCGGCCAGAACCGCCCATTGACCATCGCTCCCTGGATTTTCAGCTGCTGCTTGGGCTTCGGTTTTCAATCACAGCCTCGGTTGTCTCACTGGCCTTCGATATCGTATACCAAAAGAAGCCGCTATCTCAATTTGAGATAGCGGCTTCAGATCATCTAAGCTCGTTTTCCATCATCTTACCCGAAAAAGCCGTTTCCACAATCTCTCTGCTGCGTATCGTCTGCGTACCTACGCCGCCAGGACTGCCTTTTCCATGGGGAGGCCGCGCCGATCGACACGAATGCCGTCATAGAACTCGCGGGGCCGGCTGGCCGGATCGCCAAACGGACGATACATCAGGGAGTCATGCTGCATGAAGACTTCAACAGGGGCAAGCTCGCTCAGCTTCCGGTAAGTGGCGTGCATATCCAAACCGTTCGCGTAGAGCGTGTAGGAGCCGTCGCGGTGAAGCCGGATGATGTCACTGAGGAGAAGCTTGACGGACGCTTCTCCGTCTTCCCTGCGGAGGAACCAGGTATTGTTTGCGATCTTGACCCAGTCACGCTCGCCGAGCGCCTGCAAAACGCTTTCCAAGGTGATGGGAAGACTGATCGGGATATTCCAACGTGTCATTATTACGCCTTTGTCGTGAGTACGCCTTTAATAGTGATATGATCATTATCGGCGGACCATGAAAGCGGGCAGACTGACAAATTTACCAACTTCCATGAGACAAAAATAGCCCGTCTTCTATTAATAGAAGACGGGCTGCATTTTATCACGTGGCTGCCGGACTAGGATTCGAACCTAGGACCTCTTGTTTCAGAGACAAGCGTTCTGCCAGCTGAACTATCCGGCATCGTCAGACGACCGGAATAGATTACCCGTGAACGCACGTTCTTGTCAACCCTTGCCACGAAAATTACGGAACCGGCTCGCCGCGCGCGGCGACCCAGAGCTTGTACCAGTCCTGGCGCGACAGCTCGATGTTCGCGCCTGCCGCCGCTTCGCGGATATGGTCGGGATTGTTGGAGCCGACGAGCGGGACGATCTTCGCGGGGTGGCGCAGCAGCCAGGCGGTGGCGAGCTGGCCGGGGGTGGCGTCGCCGTACGAGGGTGCGAGTTCTTTCATGGCGTCCAGAATGCGCGTCAGGCGCGGCGCGTCCTTGTGGTCGACCGGAACTTCACGGTGGCCGGAAAGCCAGCCGCCGCCGAGCGGGCTGTAGGCAAGCGGGGTGATGCCGAACTGGAGGCACTGGTCCAGAACGCCGTCGCCATCGCCGCCGGCCGCGCCTTCGTAGATCGGGTCGAGGCGGGTCAGCGAGATCGAGATCTGGTTGGAGACGATCGGAGCCTTCAGATACTGCTTGAGCGCAAGCGTCTGCTGCGGATAGTAGTTGGAGACGCCAATGGCGCGCACCAAGCCCTCGTCCACCAACGCATCCAGCACTTCGGCGGTTTCGGCGGGATGGGACAGCGGGTCGGGGCGGTGGATCTGGTAGAGATCGACATAGTCGATACCCATACGGTCCATGGAGCCGTGCAGGCTCTGGCGAATGTAGGCAGGGTCGTGCTCGTAATAGCCGGGGCGGATGCCAACCTTGGTGGCGATGTAGATCTTCTCGCGGACACCCGGCACGGCGGCGAGGCAGTCCTTGAAGACCGATTCGCAGGCGCCGCGCCCGTAAATATCGGCGTGATCGAAGAAGTTGATCCCGGAATCGAGAGCGGCCTCGAAGGCGACGATCGCTTTTCGGATGTTTTCCGGTCCGACTTCGGCCGGGTTCCAGGTTCCGGCCATCCCCATGCATCCCAGGGCGATGCGGGTGACGGGGAAGGCTTGCGGGCCGAGCGGCTGCGTGGGAAGAGTCTGCGGCATTGGGCGTATCCTCAGCAAATATTTCGGGGCGCCGCCAAAGCAGCGCCCCTCCTCTATTGCCGAAACGCCCATCCTATTCCTGCACGAATTTGGGCCAAAGTCACTTTGGCCTTACGCCCGCGCCATACCGTCGATGTCGCCGCGCA
>JAOQAA010000312.1 GCA_025963815.1 Capsulimonas sp. | reverse complement strand
CTCCCCTTTTCCCGCCCGAAGGGCCTTGCTGGGAAAAGGGGGAAACGCGCTAAAGCGCGGGGGAATAGGTCTTTACTCCACCGTCGGAGGCGTCGCTTTTGCGGGCCACTCGGGGTTGGGCTGGAAGGGGAAGGGATCGATCTCGGCTCGGCCCATGCTGGATTCGAAGTCGGTGATCTTGTCGTGGAGGCGCAGGACGTTGCGCTCGGCTTCGCCGGCGTCGAAGGTGTCCCAGAGGGCCGTTAGGCGCATGTTGCCGTTCGGATCGGGGATTGCGCGGGCGTGCTTAAGACCGTTGTCGAGCGCCTTGCGGCCGGCGACCGTGAGGTTCTCAAGAACGGGGGCGATCACATCGCGCTGGAAGATGCGCGGGCCGTAGGTTCCGGCGCGGTAAATGGTTTCGGCGACGACCGGCCAGTTCGGAATGATGTCCTGAGCGGGCATCGCGAAGTGGGTGATCACGTCGTGAATAGCGCCGAGCGTTTCTTCCGGGAAGTAATACAGGAAGAGGCGCGCGCCTTCCAGGAAGAAGGCGTAGTGGGCGGCTTCGTCCACGGCGAGCGTGGTGCAGGCGCGGGCAAGAACAGGATCGGGCGCGCCGGAAGCAAGGATGCCTTCGCCACGGGCGATCTCGGCGAACTTCAAATAGTTGACCTGCGTGGCGCGCTCCTGGAACACGGTGTAGACCAGCATGTGCAGGGCGTCGTCCCACGGAAGGGTCCAGTTGTTCACGCGCAGCTGCCACTTGTAGTGCTCGATCTGCGCCGGAGTGCGTCCGCGCGAAAAGAGCAGGGCGTTTTCCCATGTGTCGCCGTGGCGCTCTTCCTCGGCGCCCCAGCGGAGCTGGAAGTTCGAGCGCCCGTTGGAGCGGCGCACAACGCGCAGGATTTCGGAGGTGTAGTCCGGAGCGTACTGCTCGACGGCGAAGTATCCCTCGATCAGCTGCACGACATCTTCCGTATGATCCGTGCGCATGTCTCGCCAAGCGAACGACGTGTCCGGGTTCCAGTTGCGCAGGCGCTGGGAGCGGTCCACGTACCAGCGGTACAGCGCTGAAAACGCGCGCTCGATCAGACGATGGCGCTCTTCGCTGCTCAGCAGCGTCACGGGGCAGTCTCGGGGCGCGTCGGGGAGCATGTCGGGTGGGAGAAGCGCATCGCGAAGGCTGCCATTGCTCAAAGTGGGTATGACCGTCATGGGTAAATTCTTCTAAGTCCTTAGGTTTTGCGCAGCGGTCCACGCCATCGTCGCTGCATGGTTGGCGTTTATACGCCAAGGCCGCAATGGTCGCTATCTTTTCAGATTATTGTGAATGGATGAAAGATTATATCCGATTTCACGACTTTTGACCCATTTTCGCGCTGAGGAGCGGAAATCAGCCGGGAATCGCGCGAATCCCCGACGAAAGGTGTCGGAAATAATAGTGACATATTCCCGATGAACAGTCAATCCCCGTTTCGGCATATTTCATGGGAATGATGCGCGCCAACGTAAAAAAAGGCCGGAGCGCGCCGCGCTCCGGCCTGCGTCGTCTCTGATTATCCGGCGCTTACCTGAACCTTCTTTGGTTTGGTTTCCTCGGACTTGGGCAGATGGACTTCCAGAATGCCGTCTTTGTAAGACGCCTTCACGGCGTCGTTCTGGATCGGCACGCCAATCGTGAACGAGCGCTGGAACGTTCCATAGGAGCGCTCCACGCGAACATATCTGTCCTTACGCTGCGTGTCCTCAAACTTGCGCTCGCCCTTGATGGTCAGCGTTTCGCCCGTCAGCTCGATGTCGATGTCTTCCTGGCGCAGTCCCGGCAGGTCGGCGATGACGATGATCTCGCTGCCATCCTCCAGAATATCCACCGACGGCGCCCAGGTCCGCGCCGCCGTGGTTTCCGTTCCCCGGCTGGTGCGCGAGTTGTCCTCGAACAATCGGTTGACCTCGCGCTGCAAGCGGCCAAGGTCTTCAAAGGGATCGAAACGAACGATGTTAGCCATGGTTAATCTCTCCTCTGAGTGTGGTTTAGGGACCTATTCCCCCGCCGAAGTAAACTTCGGCCTCCCCTTTTCCCAGCAAGGGGCTAAAGCCCGGGAAAAGGGGCGTTCGTAACTTTGGTCCAGGCAAGTGTTCCGTATTGTGAGAAGATTTCTGAATACGGACAAATCTTAGAAGCCTAAGACAAAACTTGGCTGGACTATATTTATCAGCACCCCTTTTCCCGCCCGAAGGGCCTTTAGCTGGGAAAAGGGGGAAGGGCGCTAAAGCGCCGGGGGAATAGGTCCCGGCGCCCGCGATCTTACTCGCTCTTGAACTCGGCGTCGATGACGTCGTCGTCCTTTTTGCCCTGCGCCTGGGCGCCTTCGGGCGTTTCGCCCTCGTGGTGGCCGTTGGCGCTGTCCGCTCCGCCTTCCGCCTGCTTGTACAGGATCTCGCTCAGCTTGTAGGACGCCTGAACCAGAGTTTCGGTGGTCGACTTGATCTTCTCAATGTCTTCGCCTTCCAGCGCGGACTTAACGTCGGCGATGGCGCTTTCGGCGGTGGCCTTCTCGTCGGCTGGGGCCTTGTCGCCCAGGTCCTTCAGAAGCTTCTCAGTCTGGTAGACAGCCTGGTCCGCCTGATTGCGGGTTTCGGCCTTCTCACGGATCTCAGCGTCCTTGACCGCGTTCTCCTCGGCCTCACGCACCATGCGCTCGACTTCCGATTTGTCCAGGGCGCCGGCGCCGGAGATCATGATCTTCTGCTCCTTGCCGGTGGCCTTGTCGCGGGCCGAGACGTTCACGATGCCGTTGGCGTCGATGTCGAACGTGACTTCAACCTGCGGGACGCCGCGTGGGGCCGGCGGCAGACCCGTCAGCTGGAAGTTGCCCAGCTTCTTGTTCTGCGACGCCAGAGCGCGTTCGCCCTGGTAGACCACGACATCGACTGCCGTCTGGCCGTCGGCCGCCGTCGAGAAGGTCTCGGACTTGCGGGTCGGGATCGTCGTGTTGCGATCGATCAGCTTGGTGAACACGTCGCCCAGCGTCTGGATTCCCAGGCTCAGCGGGGTGACGTCCAGCAGGACGACATCCTTGACTTCGCCGCCCAGAACGCCGGCCTGGATCGCGGCGCCGACGGCGACGACTTCGTCCGGGTTGACGCTGCGGTTCGGCTCTTTGCCGCCGCCGAGCTTCTTGACCAGTTCCTGAACGGCCGGAATACG
>JAOQAA010000264.1 GCA_025963815.1 Capsulimonas sp. | reverse complement strand
CTTCTACATTGTACCGCAGGTTATTTCCTACGACGACGATACTCGCGGGGCCACGGCGAATCCGGAAAAGAAAAAACGCCTGCATCCATGAATTTGGACACAGGCGTTTTCATCGCTCAATGACGCTCGCGCCGTCTCAAATACTGCTCGTCCCTTTTCATATCGCCGTGCGGCCGGCAGGCGTCGCCGAGCGGAAAGTGGTTTCTGCAATTGCGACAGAAAGTCGTTCCCACGTGCAGCGGACATCCGCATCAGCTGCATTTCATTCACAAATTTTCCTATACAAGATGGACAATCGGTATGTACCATTGCGAATCAGTTTTGATACCAGCACAATCGGACAATTGATTCAAACTAATCAGAACAAAATCAACAACAAAAGACATTATTTCGTGTATTCCAAAAGGAATTCAATATTTTCTAAGACTTCCATCGCAATAAAATGCCCGCTTCCGTACGACAGTCATGCCGTCATAGCGGCGGCCACACGGCGCGATCACGCCCGACCCGATACTTTTGATCGATTGCCGAACTCGCCGCTTCCATGAGTTCGGCGCAGGTTGTTCCACGATTAGGACGCCAATTATGAAAAACGCCTGCGTCCAAATCAATGAACGCAGGCGTTTCCAATCCCCGAAGTCATACAGAAGCCGCAGCGCGCTCCCCGATAGTCGAGACTTTGAGCCGTCTCACGAGCTTGTCACGGATGAATATTCGTCCACAGGTCAGCTGTCGTAAACCGCGCAAGATGGCCGACATTTGATGTCGCGATCACAACCTCATCATTTGGAATATCAAGACTTAAGGCTTGGGCGGCTAATATGACATCAATATCAAGCCGTTTTGGGTCGCCAGTCGGCAGTCCAGTGCTGCGCGCCTGAGCCCATAAATCGGCGGCGGCCAGCATCGTCTGGGTCGTTAGCGGAAGATAGTGGAGGGTCAATTTCAATGAGTCCAGCTTAGCGATCCCTTTCTCCTTCTTGGCGCGGATCAATTCACGTCGCACTTCGTAGTCGATGACTTCGGGAATATAGAGTAAGTGACCAGCTGCAAGACACGAAACAGCCCATGCTGTAATTCCAACGACTTCCGCACTTTGCGAAGGGTGAGAAAGTACTCCCAGCGGCGACGAGTCTAAGAATATATGCATCACTCGGGGAAAAGCACCCTCTCTCCCGTCGCCTCTCGGTTCGCATTCAGGTTACGCTTGAATTCCTGTAACTCTCGCTCCGCTTCCATGATTTGCTCTGGCTCGGTCGGCCCATCTGCCTGAAGCCACGACTGAAGCAAATTAATCGCAGCAAGATTATCTTGTGCATTGGAAGCGGCAGGCGGCAGTTGATCTGTGACGAGCTTCCGGGCGAGATCCGCCGGCTCAATCCCATCCCGGCCAGCCATGTCATTTAAGCGCGCCTCCTCGGACGGCGTCAGAGTAATCGTCAGTACCATGATTGCCCCTTTCCACAAGCGGTATCTTTAGTTTACCATAAGAATTTATGCGCCTGCAAAAAGATACTCGCCCCGTAAATGCAAATCCGGAAAGGCAAACGCCTGCGTCCAAATCAATGAACGCAGGCGTTTCTCCTCGTCGCAATTACACCCCAGCGGCGGCGCGCTCCCCGATCGTTGGAACCTTGAGCCGTGTCACGATCTTGTCGCCATCACTGTCCACGATGATGGTGTCGCCATCGGTGAACTCCCGGCGGAGGATGCCGGAGGAGATGGGGTTTTCCACCATCCTCTGGATCGTGCGCTTGAGCGGGCGGGCGCCGTAGAGCGGGTCGAAGCCGGCGGAGACGATGAGTTCTTTGGCGGCTGCCGTCACTTCCAGATGCAGTTTGCGGGCGCTGAGCTGGCGTTCAGTGCCTTGCAAGAGCAAGTCCACGATGCTGCTAATCTGATCTTTGTTCAGCGCGTGGAACACGATGATCTCGTCGATACGGTTCAGCAGCTCGGGACGGAAGTGATTGCGCAGTTCGGCGGTCACCTTGTCCTTCATCCGTTCGTACTGAGCGTCGACCTCAATCTGACTTGCGCCCGTTGGGATCGCTTCGATGTGGTGGCTGCCGATGTTGCTCGTCATGATCACCACCGTGTTCTTGAAGTTCACGATCCGGCCGGTGCTGTCGGTGAGGCGGCCGGCGTCGAGCAGCTGGAGCAGGATGTTGAAGACGTCTGGATGAGCCTTCTCGATCTCGTCCAGCAGAACCACGCGATACGGGCGGCGGCGCACGGCTTCCGTGAGCTGTCCGCCTTCATCGTAGCCGACATATCCCGGCGGCGCGCCGATCAGGCGGGCGACGCTGTGCTTCTCCATGTACTCCGACATATCGATGCGCAGGATGGCGTCCTGATCGTCGAATAAGAATTGCGCCAGAGCGCGGGCGAGTTCGGTTTTGCCGACACCCGTTGGTCCCAGGAACAGGAACGACCCAATAGGGCGCTGCGGGTCTTTGAGACCGGCGCGGGCGCGCCGAATGGCTTCCGAGACGGCTTCAATCGCGACTTGCTGGCCGATGACGCGCTCGTGCAGTTTCTCTTCCATGGCAAGAAGCTTTTCAGCTTCTTCCTGGAACATCCGTGAGACGGGAATTCCCGTCGCCTTCGCAATCAGCTCGGCGATGTCTTGCTCACCCACCACGCTGTTCATTCCCGATTGTGCAAACCAGGCGTCGCGCTCTTTGTTGAACTCCGCGCGCAGCGAGACCTCTTCATCCCGAAGGCGGGCCGCCCGTTCGTAATCACGATCCTCCGCAGCGCCGCGGCCGTCGTGGAGCAGCTGGCTCAGGCGCTCCTCCTTGGCGATGATCTCCGGCGGCATCGACGATTTCTCGATGCGGATCTTGGACGCGGCTTCGTCGATCAAGTCGATCGCCTTGTCCGGCAGGAAGCGCTCGGTGATATACCGGCTCGACAACTCGGCCGCCGCCACTAAGGCGCTGTCGTCGATCTTTACCTTGTGGTGCTCTTCGTACTTTTCGCGCAGGCCCATCAAAATGGTGATGGTGTCCTCCACGGACGGTTCGCCGACCACAATCGGCTGGAAGCGGCGCTCCAAGGCAGGATCCTTTTCGATGTTCTTGCGGTACTCATCCAAGGTCGTCGCCCCGATGCACTGCAGCTCGCCTCGGGCCAGCGCGGGCTTGAGCATATTGCTGGCGTCCATGGCCCCTTCGGCCGCGCCGGCGCCGACCACGGTGTGCAGTTCGTCAATGAACAGCACGACCGAACCGGCCGCCTTGCGAACCTCATCCATGACGCCCTTGAGACGCTCCTCGAACTCGCCCCGAAACTTCGAGCCGGCGACCAGCGCACCCATATCCAGCGCCAGCAGGCGGCGATCCCGCAGGTTCTCCGGCACATCGTTCTTCGCCATCTTGCGCGCGAGGCCTTCGACAATCGCTGTCTTACCCACGCCGGGCTCGCCGATCAGCACCGGATTGTTCTTGGTGCGGCGCGACAAAATCTGGATCGTGCGCTTGATCTCTTCGTCGCGCCCGATCACCGGGTCGATCTTGTCTTCCCTGGCCAGCTGCGTCAGATCACGCGAGAAGCGCTCCAGAACCTTGTACTTCTCTTCGGGCTTGGAATCGGTGACACGGGTCGTACCGCGAATCGAATGCAGCGCTTTGTAAGTCTTTTCTTCATC
>JAOQAA010000178.1 GCA_025963815.1 Capsulimonas sp. | reverse complement strand
CAGTCGTCCCGCCCGTGGTTCCTCCGGTCGAGCCGCCCGGCGCGAGATCGGCGAGCAGGTTGCCTCCGTTGAACGATCCCCAGCCAGTCGCCGCGTCGTATCCGGGCAGGGCCGGATAATAGAGGTTCGTGCTGGTCATCACGTCGTGGAAGTCCGAAGCGTAGCGAGCGCCCTTGCCGATGGAGTAAAGCGTGGGGTTCGCGAAGCCGAGCGGAGCAAGGCTCGCCGAGGCGCGCTGCTCGTTGACCAGAGCCGTGAACGCCGACCACAGCGGCGCCGCGCAGCTCGTTCCGCCATAGATGTACCAGCCGCCGCGCAGGCAGATAGAGTATCCAGACGAAGGATCAGACGCTAGAGAAACGTCTGGAACGGTCCGCATGGCTGGGTTGGCCAATGTCGCCGCTTTGACAACTCCTGTTTGATAGGACGGCGCCGACCAGTAGAAGCTGGATCCACCGCCGCTGCCCGCGCCACGGGAGCTGCGCGACTTGTCGCCCGTATTGGACCAGGTCTTTTCAGAGACCCATGAGCCGCCGGCGACGCCGGTGGAGAGCGTCGTGCCGCCAACGCCCGTAACGTAAGGCTGCGCGGCGGGATCGTCGACGCTGAGCGAAGATCCGTCGTCATACGCGCCGGAGTCGCCGGAGGCGGCGAACATCGATTGGCCCTGCGCCGCCATCTGCATGAAGATTTGATTTTCCGCATCGAGAACATCATAAGGGACCATCCCTTCGCTAATGCCCCAGGAAGAGCTGACGGATTTGGCGAGGTTATCGGTTGCGATCTTGCTGTAGCCGGCGAGTACGCCGGCGCTGGAGTTGGGAGCCTGGTAAACGATGATCTTGGTCGCGCCCGGCGCCAGCGCCATCTGAAGTTCGATGTCCAGCGTGACTTCGCCCTGGCCATTCGGGTCGCCGGTCAGTCCGGTCGCGCCGCCGACGAAGACGTTCTGGAGCGGAACGGCGCGCAGGCCGAATTTCTGCTGATAGGCGGTGATGTCGCTTGCCGAGTATCCGTCCAACTGAAACAGGGCCAGCGTCTGTCCGGCTCCGCTGCGCGAGGTTCCGGTCAGTCCATAAGCGGCGCGGATGTCGGTAGGGGTCATGCCTCCGCCGGGGCCGGAACCGATTTGATTGGGATTCTGCGCGATATTTTGAGGGGTGACGAGGAAATTATGAGTTTCCCAAACCGTGGCGTTTTCCAGACCGGTGACGTTGGAAATGAAGCCCCGCATGCTTGCCGGAAGCGATGGTTCGCGATCTGGAGCATAGAATGCTCGTCCATCTAATTGTTGGTAACGCTGTAATCGCAACCCAAATGTCTTTTCCGCGATTGCCGCCGGGGCGTTGACCTCGACGAGCAGCCGGTTGGAATGCTGCTGGGTGATCGTGAATCCGTTCGCCCGAGCAAAATCGACGACCTTCTGATATTGCTGCTGCGTGGGAGAGAAGCGCGCGGCGAATTGCTCCGGCGTCAGATACTTGCCGTAGAGCGCATCGGTGGGATTGTGCATCCGCTGGATCAGATCGCTCAGCTCCGGCTTGTTGCGAAGGGGCAGGGATAGCGCAAGCGTCACGGGATGATTGGTGGGAAGCTGTCCTACGGCGTGAGCCGCCGCGGAGATCGGAGGGATGTGTCCGGAAAGCGAAAATCGGTCAGCGGCGTTTGCCGAATTGGTTATAGTCAGAAGCGTGGCGGCTGCGGCGAAGGCAGACGTGCGCTTGAGTCGGTTAAGTTTCAACGGGAGCGTTCCTTTGAGATCAAGACATTGTCCAGGTGATTCAGTTTGGGCGCACGGAAGCGGAGGAGGGTAACAGCGGCTTCCGTTTCGAGGAAAATCATTCGTAGCGCCTAAACATAATCATAACATAGATTCTGGCAATTTTGCGGGTCGGCAAATATATTTTTGCGTTCGTACGCTGTGTATTTGTAAGCTTGGTTGCTATTATGCAGAGTTCGATGAATATCAAATAACCCTACATACGAATTGTCGGCATTTAGACGAAAATTTGGAGTCGGAGGATTTCTTCTGGGATATTCTCAATTAGAATGAATGCTTGCTTTTATTCTGCAATCGTAAATGAATCAATTATTCATCAAGCATATGGGCATTAAAATTAAAAGTAATTTAAAGCAGCAAGGCTTTAACTTTACAATTATCAATAGCGGGCAAGCGTAATCAATAAATATCCAAATATTATGCGAATCTAATTTATTATTATCGTTTTTTGTGTTTATTCAACTTTACAGGAGGGTATAGCTTTATTGCGGTTCTGGATCCCCAGTGTTGTACGCATCTCAATTCCGGCCCCAAGCAGTTAAGCGTCGGAATACATCTATTCTATTATTCAGAGGACAAAGGCCACAATCGTGAAAACACAGAACACGCTCAATGCAGTTATTGCAACTTCTCTTCTGGCGATCGCTTCCATCAGCATGGCTAGCGCGGCCAGCGTCAGCGCCGGCAGCTTCCCGGACACGCTTGGCCTTGGCGGTCCTTCCGCGACATTTACTGGCGGCGCGGGCGGCACGCTGTTTGTTCCAAGCGCTCCAGGTACGGCCGGTATTCCCATCAGCTTCTACTTGGATCCCGCGCATCAAGCGAACGCCATCTTTACGTTTTCTCCTGTCTCGGCGACTTCGGCCGCACTGCCCGTATTTGGCACATTCGCGGAATCCACAACGGGTGGTACTTTCTCGATCGCCAGCGGCTCCACGACTTATCTTTCCGGAACCTATAGCAGCGGTGTCATGAGCGTTGCGAACGGCGGCACGACGGTTTCCTTCGTGTCGGGCGGCGCTAACAGCGTTGTCTACACCGGCGGTACATTCCTTACTCCGGCGGGCTTGGCCGTTGGTAACATTGGCTCCTTCAACCTGAGCTTCTCCGGCGCCAATACCGGCGCTGGCAGCGGCGTTACCGTGGGAACATATATCAACAGCTTTGTTTCCAAGGGAGCTTCCGGGACATTCAGCGGCATTCCCGGCACGCGTGGCGGCAATGGCAATCCTGTTCCGGAACCCGGCTCCGTGGCGGCTTTGATGATCGGCGGCATGCTTTTGCTGGGCGTTGCCCTGCGCCGGCGGACCGCTTCTCCCACATTCGCCGCCTAAGCGGCGCCTAAGGTGTTGAGCCGGACAGGACAAATGACAGTTGTATGTCATTTGTCCTGTCCGGCTTTTCTTTGTTCGGCTCAGGTATCATAAACCCATCACACCGATGGGAACACGATAGACCATGGATCACAGCGCAGCGCTCCTTGAGCTTTCTTCCGGCATGCCGGTCATTTACGGCGGTGACCGAGTCGCTTATGTCTCCGAGGAGCTGGCGGCCGCCTTTCAGCCGGGCGACAAGCTCCTTGTGGTCCAAACGACCGGCGACCTGCTGCGCATCCCCGCCGAAGTTTCCGATAAGACGAAGTCCGCAGTAGCCGTCGCCTATGAAGCGTTCGCCGGGATGTCCGGCGTAAGCGACGAAGATGTCTCGCGCTTCTTTGAAGAGTTTGCGCTGCGCCTTGAAGACCCAGAAGCATGGTCTGAGATCGCGGCGGCGAACGCTGCGGACGTCGCACAGGCTCAGGCGCGTGGGAGGTCCACGACACGGCTGGCGGCTGGCGAAAAAATGCGGAGTGGAATGGTCGAAGGCCTGCGCGCCTGGCGCGATATGCCGGGGCTGAGTGGACGGGTGGTGGAGCGCGCCCAGCACGAAGGCTGGAGCGCCGAGCAGTTAATGGCGCCGCTAGGCGTCGTCGGCTTTGTCTTTGAAGGGCGCCCGAATGTCTTCGCCGACGCCGCCGGCGTCCTGCGCAGCGGAAACACGGTCGTCTTTCGGATCGGAAGCGACGCCCTTGGCACGGCCCGCGCCATTGTGACCCACGCCCTGGCGCCCGCGCTGGAGGCGGCCGGCTTGCCGGCGGGGGCGGCAACCCTGGTGGACAGCGCGGACCGTGCGGCGGGATGGGCGATGTTCTCCGATCCGCGCCTTGCCCTCGCGGTCGCGCGC
>JAOQAA010000165.1 GCA_025963815.1 Capsulimonas sp. | reverse complement strand
GACGTTTCTGCGGATTCTGGAGGAAAAGGGACAGATCAGCCACACGGAAGTCGGATCGAAGTATGTCTATACGCCGACGGAAAGCTGGACCACAGTCGCGAAGTCGGCGATTGACAATGTCGTTCAGACGTTTTTCGGCGGCAGTGTGGAGCGCGCCGTGGCGACCCTGCTCGCGAACCAGCACGCGCGGCCAACTGAAGACGAGCTTGGGCGATTGGAGGAACTCATTCACCAGACTCGGGCGGAAGAGGCCAAGGGCGAGCGCCTTCAAGACGAGACGACGGGAGGAACCGACGAATGATGGAATTCTCGATGCAGAGCGCTCCCATGCTGCTCGGCAAGATTACGATTCTTCTGATAAGCGCCTTCGCGCTGAACTTCTTGCTTCGCCGCGCATCGGCGTCCGCGCGCAATATTCTCTGGACGACGGCGCTGGCCGGCGCGCTCGTTCTGCCGCTTCTTTCCGTCCTTGGGCCGGCATGGCGCGTTCGGGCTCCTCTTTCGAGCGCGGCCGCTTCGCCGATTGTAAAATTGATGACGCAGCCCAGCGCCGTGTCTCCAGTCTCATCCAATGACGCTCACGAGATGGCGCCCGCCATTGCGAGTTCCAAAATCGAACAAGGCTCCCACTCCGCGCTGTCGAACGATCGGCGGCCCTGGAACTGGCCGTTCGTTCTTGGCTTGGTATGGCTGACTGGGACACTGTGGATCGTCGTTCAAATCGCCGTGGGGCTGCGTCTGGTGGACCAGGCATGGCGCAACAGCCACGCGCTGGATGGTCGAATGACGCGCATCGCTCAGGAGGCCCAAGCGAGCATGCGGATCGCACGTCATATCGAGGTCTGTGTCGCCGATGCGCGCAGCGGGATTGCAGCGCCGATTATGTGGGGCGCCCGGCGGCCGATCGTGCTGCTTCCCTCGCAATCGGCAGACTGGCCGGACGAGTGCGTCCGCGCCGCGCTGCTCCATGAGTTCGCCCACATCCAGCGCTGGGACTGGCCGACCCGGATCGCGACGCAGATCATGTGCGCGCTTTACTGGTTCCATCCCCTGGTCTGGATGGCGACGCGGCAAATCCGCGAGACCAGCGAGCGCGCCTGCGACGACTGCGTGCTGAACGCCGGTGTCGCCCCCGCCGACTACGCCCAGCGCCTGATCGATGTGCTGCGCTCGATCCCGGAAGGCGCCAGGCCGCCGCGCGCCGCCATCGCCATGGCGCTGCCCAACGAGACCGAAGGAAGAATCAGAGCCGTGCTAGCCAGTGGATTGAGCCGCCGAGCGATCACCCGAAAATGGGCGATCAGCGGGATGCTGCTGGCGCTGGCGATTGTCCTGCCGATCTCCGCGCTGCGTCTGGCGGCGAAAGAAGAAGCGGCAGATTCGGACACAGCTCCAACAAGTGAGGTCGTTTACACCGGCGGCAGGGTTGAGCTTCTTGGAATCACCGAATACCCTGCTCCAGGAAAGACCTGGTGGAATGCCGGTGGCAAGCGCCTAAGCGCGCCGCCGATCGACACAAACCCCCATGGTAGTTTGGGGTTCACAGGGAAATATACGGCGCGTGAATTCGCCTTTCGTGTGATTGGCGCGCCAATCGACGCCGGCATCGCGACAGACGTCCCGGGTGAAACATCCGGCGGAATGTGGACCAACGCCAGCAAAGACGTAACGACAGTCGCCGTTAACGCCCTGCTTCCCAGCGACACGCGTACAACCTCAGTTCGTGTTGGTCTGGCGGCCGGCCCATGGGAACCTCTGAATGAATTCGACCCGTGGGGTCTGAGTATGGGATCACTATCCTGGCGCGGACACAACGTGACGATCGGAGTTTCCGATCTAAGCTTGTTTTCTGGAAGCGCAGGGCTCACCGTCACGAATACTGTTGTGGACGGAGCGACACGCGTGGTGGCTATCGATCAACACAATATCGTTCATGTCGGAAAGGGAACAAGCAGCGGGGTCTCCGGAACGACACAAATGCAATCGCTCCACTTTGAGGGGATGAAGATTTCGGATGTGAAGAAGATTGTATTTCAGGCGCGTCCGTACGAATGGCGCGAGTTCAAAAACCTGCCGCTGGAGCCTCAGAAATAGACGCCGTCAGCAAGGAGCGAAAGGATAATAGCAGTGCTGACAAATCGTGAGAAGATCAGGGCAATGAACGCCGTGTGGCCAGGGGGCGTCGTTGTTCTGGTGCAGTGCGTTTTCGGTCTGGCCGCCACACAGCGGTTGGAAGCAAAGGGTCAGAATACCGTCCGAACGACGAGCGTGGTCCGTTACTCGGGCGGGGGCAAGGTGCAGCTCATCGGCGTCGCCGTGAGCCCCGCGGAGGGACAGAGCTGGTGGAGCGCCAGTGGCGCGGCGCTCCCGCATGCTCCTGCGCGCGCCGACTTCAGGCCCCACCTTCTTGAGAATAATCAGTCAATCGCTCGTGAGTTCGTCTTCGTCCGTACGGGCTTACCCATGGACGCCGCCGTAGTGATAGATGTGTTGGGATCGCAGTCTTCCGACGACTGGATTCCCGTGATGCGTCACAAAGCGAGTGCGATGCGTGTCGCGGCGACCTTCCCACTTGGCAGCCGCACGGCGTCGATCCGGATAGGGATCGCGAAAAAAGCCTGGACCTCTATCGGCAACTTGAGCCCGTCCAGCCGCGTTGGTCTTCGGATGAGCAGGCAGCCTTGGGGCGCTACCAGCATAACACTCGGCATCTTCTCAGCAACTATGCTCCACGGACGCCCCAGATTTACGGTGATAAACTCCGATCTCGGGATGAACTATCAGACTCGCTTTGCCGCAGTCGATCGTCAGGGACACATCCACGCAGCAAATATTTTGTATGCCGAACTCACTGGTTCCGAGGTGGTCCAGACGATCAATTTCAAAGATATCAATCTTGCGGACATCCAGAAAATCGTTTTCCAAATACGTCCCTATGAATGGCGCGAATTTCACGATATTCCGCTGGAGCCAAAGTAATAATTCCAAGCCGCGCGCAGGATTGTTAGGGCTCAATGCAAAATAGGGACGCATTCGCATCGCGCCATAGCCCACAACCAGTAAGATAGGGGCTGAAGAAAGGACTCTCCGTTGAAAGTCATCTCACTCCGAAGCGCCGCGTTCCTGTGCGCCGCCCTCGCCGCCTGCGCGGCGTTCTCCCCTCTCTCCATCGCTGACGCCAAAGCGAAGCCTAAGCCGAGCAAGGCCAAGCCGGCGAAGCCTGCCGGCGGAGCGAACCAGGTCGAGGGCCTAAAGGGCAAGGTCGGCGACATGCTCTTCACCGGGCAGTGGCGCTTTCAGGTGATAGGATTTCAGCAAGTCGATTCTTACACCCTGAAGGTCCCGTCGAGTGAACAGGACTATGCCAAGTGGCATTCCGACGCGGAGTACGACGACGCCTCGCACACGTTTACTCCAAAACAGGGCCTTACTTTCGTCGCCATCGATTGTTATGCGAAGAACGCCCAGGCAAAGGCGACGGAGCAGCTCGACTTCTACAGCGACGATCAAAAGACCGCCCTGACCGACAACGAGAGCAACTCGTATCCGCCTATTGTCTGCGACATGCTCTCGCATGGCGGCTGGGTCACAAAACCCCTCTTGCCCGGATCGGGCGAAAAAATCACCCTCCTCTTCGCCGTCTCGTCGGGGATGACGCCGAAGGATCTCGTTGTCACACTCAAGAACTGGAGCCTCCATAAAGGCAAGGAAGTCCGCATATCGCTGACGCCGTAAGCGCGCCGGCGACACACGTCCAGCACAAGAGATGGAGAGTTCGAGGAATGCATGATAAATGGGGCGTTTGGGCGGCCATTCTGGCTCTGAGCCTTTTCGCCCCGGCCGCGCCGCCGCTGGACGCAAAAGAACAGAAGGCTGCCCCCCAGACGAATGGAACGAGCGAGGTCCGATACTCCGGCGGCGGGAAAGTTCAGCTAGTTGGCGTCTCGTACAGCCCATCCGACGGACAGCATTGGTGGAGCGCTCAGGGGGCGCCGATCTCCCACGCTCCGTCGCGGCCAAAATCGAAGCCTCTTCTCGCGCAAGGTGATGATAAGGCGCGCGATTTTGTCTTTCGCTGCGTGGGAATCCCAAACAACGCCACCGTTCAAATCACCGCTCCAGGGTCTCACTCGTTCGACCGATGGGTTACTTTTCAATCACGCCGCCCCAGCGCCCTTGGGATCGCGGCGACATTCCCCAGCAGGCTTCACGCCGCATCGATCCGCGTCGGAGTAGCCGGCAAATCCTGGAAGTCGATAGCGGAGATCGCTCCTGGAGGCGGCGGAGGCGTACGCTTCATCACGCGGCCATGGGGCGCGAAATCAATCACTCTGGGAATTTCACCGCCAAGTCAATTGAACAACTCCGTTGGGTTTACTCTTTCGAATACCAATGTCGGCGCCGATTATCAAAGCCGCTTCGCCGCCATGGACCGGCAGGGGCGTCTTCACCCCGGCGTTAAACTTGCCGGCGAACTCTCAGGAAGGATGTACACACAGACGATCAGCTTCCCCGGGATGCAGTTGGGGGATGTCCAGAAGATCGTATTTCAGACACGTTCTTACGAGTGGCGGGAGTTCAAGAATATCCCGCTGGATCCAAAATCGTAAATGGACCCAACTAAAAAGGCGCCATTTGAAGATTCAGGCAGGTTGAACGGCTCCGGGCGTATAACATGGGGATATGAAAATCCAACCTTATCGATCCGTGCGTGTCGGCTCCCGAACCTGCGAATCGCTGCTTATCGCCGCTCTTGGGGGCATCGCCGTCACGGTATTCGCCGGGCCGAGCCAGGCGACGCAATATACGCGCTTCCCTTCTCCTCTTGAGTCTGTCCGAGTTGTCCCCCACGAGGGGGCAACTTTCAAGAGCCGCCTCGATCAGGGCGAACTTTACCTGTTGAAAGCATCCGGGGCAGCGGGTTCAGGCGTCGGCGCGGTGGATGCGGAGTACAGCGGCCAT
The DNA here is from genome assembly GCA_025963815.1 of Capsulimonas sp. Lineage (GTDB taxonomy): Bacteria > Armatimonadota > Armatimonadia > Armatimonadales > Capsulimonadaceae > Capsulimonas. The sequence goes on along the minus strand of JAOQAA010000165.1, from coordinate 5,956 downwards.
GGGGCGGATGTCGCAGACGGCGTGGATGTTGGAATTGATGTCGGCCTTAAGTCTCTCCGCACAGCGCCGGGGATCCGACCGTCGCGGATGAAGTGGATCGGCGGGGATCGTGAGAGCCATACTTACTACATGATCGTCACTGGCAGCGGCGGGCCGCTCTCCCTGAAACTCGTTACTCCCGCCGGACGATCTGAGACCGCCTTCTCAGATCGCGGCGCGATCGCGGTCTCACTCTACCGACTTTCGACGCTCCCTGCACCCCTGGAGACGCTTCAGATTCCGGTCCTTCAGAAGATTGTCCCGACGATCCTAACGACCCGCAAATCATCGGTCTATCTCCTTCAAGCGATCGGGCAGGCCCGTGTCGGCGGCGGGGGGCTTGGCCAGGGCGATGCCGAGTATATGGACTACCGCGCCGATGGCGTGGGGCAGGTGGATGTCGGCGACGGCAATACGGACTACGGAATCGGAGTGGACGAAGCTGACCTTTCAAAAACTCCCCATGCCCTCTGGTGGGGTCCATGGCGCCAGGACCATACGTATGATCTCCTCTTTGCAGGCACAGGAAAGCCGATCCAGTTCATGTTTTACGATGTGGACGGCGGCTACGGCGACAATTCCCCAACCGAAGCGCTGACCGTGAAGGTATACGCCTTGCCATAAGAAACGATCACGCATCCGGCTGCGGAACTTAAGAGCTGGCGGTTAGCATCGCCAGCGACTTCGTTCCCGCATTCTTGCCGGGTACAATAGCGGCATACTAGCTATTGCAAAGTGAGAATGACAATTATGGCCGTCTCCGAACTCGCCGGGAAGCCCGCTCCCCGGGAGATGCTCGTCAATATTCCCCGTTTGATTTCGGCGTATTACACGCAGAAGCCCGACCCCAATAATCCCGCACACGCCGTCGCGTTCGGCACTTCGGGGCATCGCGGAACATCGTTCGCCAGCACATTCAATGAGGATCATATCCTGGCGATCTCACAGGCGATCGCCGAGTACCGGGCGTCGCAGGGAACGACGGGGCCGCTGTACCTGGGAATGGACACGCATGCGCTATCCGAGCCGGCGCTGACGACAGCGATTGAGGTGCTTGCAGCGAACGGCGTCGAAGTCTTCGTGCAGGAGGGACGCGGGTACACCCCCACCCCGGTCATCTCGCACGCCATTCTCACTTATAATAAAGGACGCACGGAAGGGCTGGCGGACGGCGTGGTAATCACGCCCTCGCACAACCCGCCCGGCGACGGCGGCTTCAAGTACAATCCCCCTTCAGGCGGCCCGGCGGACACGGGAACGACGAAGATCGTGCAGGACCGCGCAAACGAACTACTGCGCGAGGGCCTGAAGTCCGTCAAGCGCTATTGCATTGACCACGCTCTCTCGCTGGATAACGTACACCAGTACGATTATGTGACGCCTTATGTGGATGATCTGGCGAACGTGATCGATATGGACGCGATTAAGAACTCGGGCCTCAAGATCGGCGTCGACCCAATGGGCGGCGCGGGGGTCGGCTACTGGCGGCCGATCATCGAGAAGTACGGCCTGAATATCGAGATCGTGAACCCGTATGTCGATCCGACCTTCTCGTTTATGACGGTCGATAAGGACGGCAAGATCCGCATGGACTGCTCGTCGCCGTACGCCATGGCGAGCTTGATTGGCCTGAAGGACCGCTTCGACATCGCCTTCGGCAATGACCCGGATACGGATCGGCACGGCGTGGTCGCCCCAAGCGTCGGCCTGCTGAACCCGAACCATTATTTGGCGGTCGCGATCTCCTATCTCTTTCAAAACCGGCCAAACTGGCGCGCGGACGCCGCCGTGGGCAAGACGCTGGTCTCAAGCTCCATGATTGACCGCGTCGCCGCCGGCCTCGGACGCCGGCTCGCGGAAGTCCCCGTCGGCTTCAAATGGTTCGTCGACGGCTTAGTTGACGGCAGCTACGGCTTCGGCGGCGAGGAAAGCGCGGGCGCATCCTTCCTGCGCATCGACGGAACCGTCTGGACCACGGACAAAGACGGCATCATTTTGGACCTGCTCGCCGCCGAGATCACCGCCAAGACCGGCCGCGATCCGGGCCAGCACTATCAAGAAATGGAAGCCAAGTTCGGCAGCCCCGTCTACGAGCGCATCGACGCCCCCGCCACGGTCGAGCAGGGCAAGATCCTGGCGAACCTCACCCCGGACAAAGTGACCGCCGATACCCTCGCCGGCGACAAGATCACCGCCAAGCTCACCCGCGCCCCCGGCAACGACGCGCCCATTGGCGGCCTGAAAGTCGTCACCGAAAATGGCTGGTTCGCCGCGCGTCCGTCCGGCACGGAGCCGATCTACAAGATCTACGCCGAAAGCTTTAAAGGCGCGGAGCACTTGAAGGCCATTCAAGAAGAGGCGCAGCAGATCGTGAGCGCGGCGCTGGGGGCGTAGGCGCAGGACCTATTCTCGTTCTAACCTCACAGGATCCATTAGTAGGCGCCGGCTGTTGAAACCGCGCCTAGATGTGCACCAAAACCCACCTCCGTGGGTTAAAGGCCGCCGATCGATTGTCTTGACAACTGATAAATAGCATTTAGTCCACGGAGGTGGACTTTGGCGCACTTCTAGGCGCGGTTTCAACCGCCGGCGCCTCCTACGCAATCGGTATCGGGAAACCGCTCCAGAAAGCAAACCCATGATCCTATCAGCCATCAGTAACTTAATCTTACTCCTGCCCGTTCTCCTCACCGCTACTCCCGCGGAGGCGCCTACCGTCATTCATCTTCCCACGCCTCCAATCATTACGGCGCCGGCCACAGCGCCGCGCCAGCCGCTCCTCGTGGGCCAGTGGATGGATCTGAATCATATTCCGCACACAGCGCCGTTCGTTCCAGAACCAAAGATGGAGCCTGTGCGCTGCGGTAATGAATGATTGCGCCGATCGCTGACTTGCCCAGAGGCGACGCCAGGGAAAGAGGAGACACCGATGCCGTTTTTTGGACTTGGGAGCCGATCTCCCGGGGAAGACGCCGCGCGAGCCGCGCAAAAACAGGAGCGCGAACGTGTCGCCGAATTGGCGAAGGCCAATCGCGAGGCTGAGATCAAACGGCAGGCGAGCGACTTACGGGCGCTGGCGGCCGGGGGGCTGCCGATCCAGGCGATTGAGCGCTTGAAGGAGATTGGGACCAATGAGGCGTCCGAGATTCTGTTCACGAGCAACCTTGCGCCGGAGGAGGCTGGACTTTTGCGGCGCGAGGGATTTCACCCGCGCGGCATAGTGACAGGCAGCGCCGTCTATCATGTCGGACAGGCCTACGCGTCGAGCCAGGGCGACTGCGAAGTGTCTGTGCTTTCGACTGCTTACAACGAAGCGTGCCGCCTCGCCGTCGGACGGATGGCGCAGGAACTGAAGATGATCGGCGGCCATGGCGTAGTCGGCGTTCGTTTCTCGCTGGTTCGTCATGAGTGGGCGGACAAGACGATCGAAGTGCAGGTGATGGGCACGGCGGTCGAAGGGCCGGGGCGTCCGCCGGAGCAGCCATTTATGTGCGATCTCTCGGGCCAGGAATGGTACGCCCTGCGCCGCGCTGGATATGATCCCGTCGCATTTGTTTGGGGCCACTGCACCTGGTTCCTGCTCACGACGCAGCAGGACGAGTGGGTACACCGCTCTTGGAGCAACGTCGAGATGACGCACTGGAGCGCGGGACTCAGCAAAGCACGGACTCGAGCGATGGCGCATCTCAACAAGCAGGCGAGCGCCTACGGCGCGAACGGCGTCGCGGGCGTCAAGATCGAGCGCCGATTGGACGAGATTCGTCTGAGCGGCCCCGGCGAGGACCCGGCTTACGAGCGTGAACACCACAATATCGTGATCAGCATTCTGGGGACGGCGATCCGCGCCCGCCCCGGCGCGCCGCGTCATGTTACCCCTACTCTCAACATTCTCTCACTGCGAGACGGACGGCTGACGCCCGTCTCAATGACGACGCCCAAGGACGCCACTATCGAATAACGATCTTCCGAAATTCCCACAAGAAACCTTGTCCTCCGAGGAAACCATGGCTTTCAATTCAGACGATATCAACGACCCGAAGATCACCGCGATCCCGCAGCACGCCACCGAGCGGCTTGTCGAAATGCGCGGCACAAGTGAATCGCGCACGCTCTTTACCAGCGACCTCTCCACGAGTGAATTCCTGCTGGTCAAGGAGGCCGGCTTCGACCCGGTGGGCCTGGTTGTCGGCAGCTCGATCTACCATGTCGGCTACCAGCAAGCTGCGTGGTCGAAAAACCAGGAGATGACGGTGCTGACTCAGGCGATGTACCACGCGCGCGAGCTCGCCATGGACCGCATGGAGGAAGAAGCGCACCAGCTTGGCGCGGACGGCGTGGTGGGCGTACGCCTGGAAGTCAATCACAAAGAGTGGGGCAACCATATCGCCGAATTTGTCGCCATCGGCACCGCCGTCGTGCACCGAGGCGATAAGAACCGCTTCAAAAACAAGCGCGGCCGTCCCTTCACTTCGGATCTCTCCGGCCAGGATTTCTATATCTTATTGCGCTCCGGCTACCGCCCGCTGGGCCTAGTCATGGGCAACTGCGTCTACCATGTCGCGGTGCAATCCTTCGGATCCTTCGTCCGTAACTTCAGCCAGAACGCCGAGCTGACTCAGTACACCCAGGCCATGTACGACAGCCGCGAGTTGGCGATGGAGCGGATGCAGAAAGAAGCCGAGGAGCTGGGCGCGAAAGGGATCGTCGGCGCAAATATCCACGAACGCACCCACGCCTGGGGCGCGCACGTGATCGAATTCTTCGCCATCGGCACTGCCGTGGAGGAAACGAGCGGCGACCACGTCATCGAAGCGCCGACGCTCGTGCTGCCGTTGATTAGCTGAGAGGCCCTCATCCCCCAGCCCCTTCTCCCAATTCAGGGAGAAGGGGAGCCAGAGTTTTGAAGTTAAGTTCTAAAGGTTAGAATAAAAAATCTTAATCCATTCTGCCTCCCCCTCTCCCAGGATTGGGAGAGGGGGCCGGGGGGTGAGGGCCTCATCTCATGTCCATCCACATCGGAACATCTGGCTGGAGCTATGATCATTGGCGCGGCGTCCTTTATCCTGAAGGATCGCCGTCGAGCAAGCGGCTCGCGTATTATGTCGAACGCTTCGGGACCGTCGAGGTCAACAGCAGCTATTACCACTGGCCCCGCGACACAACGTTTGCCGGATGGCGGGACAAGGTTCCGAACGACTTTGTGATGACGATCAAGGCGCCGCGCGGGCTGACGCATGCGTCCCGGCTGAAGTCGCCGGAAGTCTGGCTGGAGCGGATCGAGCGTGGTCTCCACGAGCTGGGCGGTAAGCGCGGCCCTCTGCTCGTCCAACTGCCGCCCGATATGGAGATCGACCTACCGCGTTTGGATTACTTTCTGGCGAATACGCCCAATTGGATCCGGGTATGTCTTGAGTTTCGCCACCCCAGCTGGAACACCGATGAAGCGTTCGCGCTGCTGGAGCGTCACAGTGCGGCGTACTGCGTGATGAGCGGCGCACACCTGCCCTGTATTCTGCGCGCCACCGGTCCGTTCGCATACGTCCGGCTGCACGGGCCGGACGAACAATACCTCTACGGTGGCTCTTACTCCGACCAGAACCTACATTGGTGGGCGGACCGCATTCGCGACTGGGCGGGCGGCGGCCTGGACGTTTACGCCTACTTCAACAACGACGGCAACGGCAATGCGGTCCGAAACGCCGAAACACTCCGGGCGATCCTCCATGTATAAACACTTCTCGCTGTCCGCGCGTCTGCTGCTGCTCGTTCTTCTTGCGCCATGGGCGCCGGTATCGCACGCCGCCGCTCCGCTCTCACCCGTCGCCGCGCTGCACGACGCCGTGAAGAAGGGCGACACGGCCAAGGTCAAAGCCCTGCTCGACGACGGCACGGACGCCAATTCCGCCGCGAAATCTGG
>JAOQAA010000139.1 GCA_025963815.1 Capsulimonas sp. | reverse complement strand
CTGGATGAGATCGCGAATCTGGAGGAGCGGGAATGACGGCAGCAGAGTACCGCGCCCTTGTGGTGAAGTTCCGCAAGTCTCAGCTTCAGCTGACCGCCGAGGGCGTCAATCGTCTGGAAGAGATCTTCGACGCGGCCGTGGACAGCATTCTGGAGAAGATTCAGGCGCACGGGGACGAAAGCTTATCCCAGGTCACGCTCAGCGCGCTGCTGGAGAGCATTCAGGCGGAGCTGGTGAACCTGCGCTCGGACACGGTGACGGCGCTCGACGCCGGCATGCTCTCGCTGGCTCAGAACGCGGCGGACCGCGAAGCGGAGACGGCGGCGCTGCTGGGCGAGGCCGCTGATCCGCGCCTGGCGGCCGCCAGCATCACGCACGCGGAGCTGTCCAGCGGCAAGGCGATGACAGTTCGGTTCGGCCGCCTGGCGCGGTCCGCCGTCGAGCGTGTCGCGCACAAGGTGTTCAGCGACGGGCTGAAGCTCTCCGATCGTCTCTACAATCTGGACACCGAAGCCAAGAAGGTCATCGGCGATACGCTCATTCAAGGCGTCGCCGAGCAGATCAGCGCACGCGACCTCGCCAAGCGGCTGCAAGGGACGCTGAGCGCCGCCGGCGCGGACAACCCACGATATAAGGCGATGCGGATCGCCAGAACGGAAATCAACAATGCCCACCGTGAAGCGCACATACAAAGCACGAAGGACGCCGAAGGCAACCTCAAGGAATACATCACGGGCGTAGGTTGGCGCCTGTCCTACAGTCACAAACTCGCTGACGTGTGCGACATCTGGGCCTCCGATGACAGTGGACTCGGTCCGGGAAATTATCTTCCAGATGATATCCCAAGCGAGCACCCGCATGGGCTCTGTTTCACGGTAACGCTACTGGCGGCGCTTCCGGATGCGAAGTTCCCCGGCAAGGCGCCGACGCCGGCGGACGTCCCCGAATCGGAAGGGCGATATTCCGCGCGGAATGGCGACCCAGCCGCTCAGCGCTGGATGGATCAGTACGGGAGCAACACCAATGACGACGAAGATTGAGCGCAAGTCCTTCGAACTGAAGGCCGCGACGCTTGAAGAAAACCAGATCCGCGGCGCAGCGTCCGTGACCGGCGTGATGGATCGCGGCGGCGACGTCATCTTCCCGGGCGCGTGGAAGCCTTGCATCAAGTCGTTTCTCGCCAATGGCTTCGTCGCCGTTGGCCATGCCTGGGACGAGCTCCCCGTCGCCATGCCGCTGGAGGCGAAGGAAGTCGGAAACGAGCTTCAGACCCTCGCCGAGTTCCATAGCACGCCCGAAGCGCAGGCCGCGCGGACCGTCTGCAAAGAACGCATGGCGAAGAACCTCGCCGTCGGTCTGTCGGTCGGCTTTATGATCGACTATGACAGCGATCAACCGGCTTACATGTATTTCGAGAGCGGAAAGAAGCTACTGGCCTACGCCGAGGCGAACGGCTACGACATGAGCCTGTTCGACGTGAAAGGGATCAAGGCGGCGGATTATTTCTGCCGCGCCATCCTCAAGATAGAAGAGCTCATTGAATATTCGATCGTCCCCGTTCCGTGCAATCAGCACGCCGGCCTGACGGAAGCCAAGAGCATCCTCGACGCCGAGCCTATCGACATTTCGAAGATCGCCACCGAGCGCGATTTTGACCGGTTCCTGCGGGATGCAGGGTTCAGTCGAAAGCACGCGACGGCGATCGCCCTCCACGGTTTCAAGAACCTCCAGCGGGATGCTGACGAGACAGAGGAAACCCCGCCCGCTGACGATCCGGCGCCCGTGGCCGCAACGAAGGCGAGTGAACTCACGCAGCGCACGCTGGCGCTCCGCATGGACAGCCTGCGCGCTGCTTTACCTGCATCCATTTAGGAGAAATCAAATGCGCAAGGCATTAGAAGAGAAATTCCGCGAAGCGATGACGAAGGCCGACGCCATTCGTCTCAAGTACGAAGGCAAGTCAGAGACGATGACGGGGCAGGAAGAGATCGAATGGTCTCGCCTGCTGGACGAAGCCGATACGGTCAAGGCGCAGATCGAGCGTCTGGACAAAGCGGAAACGTTGAAGGCGTTCGGCGAGCGAACGAGCAACGCGCTCCCGGCCGGCTCCGGCGTCGGTCCGGTCGATGACAAAGGCGCCCACCTCGGCGCCGGCGCGCAGACAAAGGCCATGCAGCAGGAGATCATCAAGAGGATCGACGCGCAGGGCAATCGCAAGGGACTGAGCGACGACGAAACCAAGGTCCTGGCGGACATGGAGAAGAAGGCGTTCGGCAACTTCCTGCGCGTTGGCCTTAAGGGCTTGACGCGCGAAGAACTCGTCGTCATGAAGGCATACCAAGCGGACAGCCCGGCGTCTGGTGGGTTCCTCGTCACGCCCCAGCAGTTCGTGATGGAACTGATTACGCTGATGAAGGACCTGACCTTCATGCGCGGCCTGGCCACCCTCTACAACGTGGACCGCGCCGAAGGCCTCGGGATCCCGTCGCTGGACGTGGATCCGGCCGATCCCGACTGGACGAGCGAGCTGGCGACCGGCAACGAAGAGACAAGCATGATCTTCGGCAAGCGTGAGCTGCGGCCGCACCCGCTGGCCAAGCGCGTCAAGCTGAGCAACAAGCTGCTGCGTCAGG
>JAOQAA010000124.1 GCA_025963815.1 Capsulimonas sp. | reverse complement strand
AAGTCCTCGGCGATAATGCCGCGCCAGCCGTCCGTGCCAAACGTGATTTCGGGGCGCTTTTGCTCCGGCATAGAAACGAAATTCTCCTTGCGGTGACCGCCGCGCGCAAGCGGGCCGGCGGTCGAGTGGAAAGTACAGTCGGCCATGAAATGGCGCAATGGACTTCATGCAAATTGAATGCCATTCCGCCAGCGGCCTCTATTATTCGGGCCGATCTCCCGAAAATGGAAGATGCGGTTCGGAATGAAAACTCATTAGAACGCCTTTTCGCCGGGCTCCGGTTTTGGTTTGGGGGCAAGCACTCTGTGTCTTCCGCCCGCATCCCTATCGGTGAGGCCGATGCTGATTGTGAAGAGCGCGATGACCATCACCACCACCACGCTGATGATAATCGCGGCGCGGATCTGATGGGGCTGCATTCCCTGAGGGGTAATTTCCGTGACCGGTTCACTCGGAGGGGCGCCCGCCCCCGCGCTATTGAATTTGATTCCTCCACCGAGGAATGTATCGTCGTTTTTATCTGCCATGATGCTTTTCCAATTGGCGGAACGGTCGGTGAAATCCTGCCGAGAAATCATGAAACATTTTCGAAATTGCGCTGTCTAGCCAATTAAGTACTACCGCGCCAGCGAAAGGCCTAGCGACGAGATGAATTTTTCCGCCTGGTTTTCTCGAGTGACCCATCGGAAGCCTGTCGATCCCAGCGACGGATGCAGCAGCATCCAGCCGCTGCTCTCGCTGTACTCCGACAAAATGACCGCCCCCGCAGAATCCGCCCTCGTGGAGGCGCACCTTTCGGAGTGCGAGGATTGCCGCCGCGCTCTGTCATGGATGCAGGCGACGAACGCCGTGCTTGCGCACCGCGAACCCGTTCTGCCGCCCGCCGACATGAGCCGCCGTATCCGCAGTGCGATCGCCGACCTGGAAACGGGGAAGAGCGCCCGCCCTGTCCGCGCGCCGCTTTTCTATCGCCCCGCCTTCGCCGCCGCATTCGCGATTTTGATCGGCGCGGTGGTTGTAGCCCAGATTACCCTGCATCACTTGCCCGCAGGACCCGGGAAAGCTCAGGTTGCGTCTCAGCCGCCTTCGATTAAACCGACTGTCACAACGCCGGTTCCCGTTACGCCGAATATCATCATTCCTGTGACGCCCACGCCTCGCCCTTCGAATACGCAGGTTGCGAAGCGGCTGTCCATGGAAGACTCTCAGAGCCATTCCGTTGCCGCCAATTCTCGCCCTTCGATCGATAATTCGGATGAAGCCGAAAATCGAGCCAAGGATGATGTGCTGAAGCGGCTGAAACCGCTCCAGGAAATTCATTCCTCGGATGACGCCCATTTGAAGACGCCGCCTCGGCCGATTCCTGATATTCATGTCGCGAGCGTCCCGCACGGACCCACGCATCCCGCCGCGCCTGCGATCAAGCATCCGGGCAATACGCAGGTCGCCAAACATGACGTTCCGACGCATGAGACAACCGAGCCGCCGATTAGCGTCGTCCCAGAAGCGCCGCAGCCGGAAACCCCGTCGGCTCCTGATCCCATGAGATTGGCCACGACGGAAACGCATCCCGTGGATGCACTGAGTGGCGTCCGAGTCAAAGTTAACCTGTTAAAGGCCGCCAGTTTCTCGCTGCCGTCGTCTGAGCGTACAGTGGTCGGAGATCGTTCCTATCGCGGCTCTGTGGATCTTGTGTACTTGCCCGACAAGATCAAGGGCAGTGACGGCGTCGAGCACTAGAGATCGAAAAATCCTCAACTCCGGTACTCATCCTCGGGAACCGACCGCTTCACAATCCTTGTTCTATGGAATATAATTGAGCCTGCGCCAATCATGGCGCAGGCTAATTTCTGAGACAGAAAGCGATTCGCATGTCCATTCGCCTCTGCCGCCGCGCTCGCTTTTCGGCGGGAGATACGGGGAGCCTGACCGGGAGGGCCGGAGGTCACGATTATTCGTGTGAACTCGCCGTGGCCGGCGAGATCGATCCCGATTCCGGCATGGTGGTCAATATTCGTGACATCGATGCCGTGATGAAATCGGAAATCGTCGCACTTCTTGATGGTAAAATCCTGGACCACGACGTGCCCGAACTTCAGTCCACGCCTGCTGCTCCCGAGAATCTGGCGCGTTTCCTTTGGGAGCGATGCGTCGGCAAGATACCCCCGCAAGGGCGCCTCGTGCGTTTGACCCTCTGGGAATCGAATGTGCATTGGGCCACACTGTCGTCTTCGGCATTGGGAAGGAACGAGCTATTGCTGACAGTCACGCGCATGTATGATTTTTCGGCCTCGCATCGCCTGCATTCCCAGAGCCTCTCTAATGAAGAGAACGCTGAGATCTTCGGTAAGTGCAACTGGGAAAACGGGCACGGCCACAATTACGAGATCGAGATCACGCTCTCCGGCGCGCCCAATATCCGCACCGGCGAGATCGCGCCGATGGCGCTGCTCGATCAGATTGTCGAAGAGGAGGTGCTGCGGCCATTTGACCATAAGCATCTCAATTACGACGTTCCCGAGTTCTCCGGCCTCAATCCGACCTCGGAAAACGTCACTAAAGTGATTTGGGAGAAATTGGCGAACCGCCTCGCGAACGCCCCGCTCGGTCCGGCCAAGCTGTACCGCGTGCTCGTCCGCGAAACGCCGCGCAACGTATTTGAATATTACGGCGAAGAGCCTTAGAAGAAGAGAAGTCATGTCATTTTTGTCCGTGCACGATGAGGAGAACATCGAGGAAGTGGAAATCCGACCAGCCCGAGATCAGCGCACCAGCGACGCTCCCAAAAAAAACGTCAGCCAGGAAGAACTGGAAGACAAGTACCGCGACATCCTGAGCTTCGTCGGCGAAGACCCGGATCGCGAAGGCCTTCTGCGCACGCCGCATCGCGTCGCCGAAGCGCTGAAGTTTTTGACGAGCGGCTACAAGCAAGACGTCGAGACGCTTCTGAACGGCGCGATCTTCCATGAAGATTACGACGACATGGTAGTGGTCAAGGACATCGAGTTCTACTCCATGTGCGAGCACCATATGCTGCCGTTCTACGG
>JAOQAA010000056.1 GCA_025963815.1 Capsulimonas sp. | reverse complement strand
ATTCCACATGAACCTGTACGCCGGTGCGGTCGGCGAAGCGGCGCGCGTATGTCTCCAGACGACCGCACAAGTTCGCTCCGTCCCCTGCGTCCATTGTCCAGGGATTTGTCTCAAAAATGAGCTGGCGGGTGTTCTCCATTGCCGATCTCAAGAGGACAATGTTCTCGGCGATCATGGGACTTGCCGAGGCTGGATCTTTCTCAGACACTCGCTTCGCAACTTCCAGACCCAGGATCGCGTTGACGATCTCCCGCCCCACGCCGTCATGAATCTCGCGGGCCACCCTGCCCTTTTCTCGCTCCAGGCTCAGCTCCTCACGCAGCCGCGACAGCTGCCGGGCCCGCTCCTCCGCCCCACCATGCAGCCGCCGCGCAACCGCTCCCGTAATAAACAAAAAGAAGAGATGCGTCGTAAAAGACAGCGGCGCCGTCAGCGGCCAAACCGCCCACGTATATCCAAACGCGACCAGGCACGTCAGCAAAAGTTCGGCCTTCACGGAATCGCTCAGCGTTTCCGTGACGATCAATAAGAAGTAAAGCAGCCACAAATCCGAGTGCAGCCCGCCGGTCAGCCGCACAATGATCGCGATCAAGACGATGTCGACACTCGTGAACGCCCATCCCCACTGCCCCGTCGTACCCGCAGGGCTTCGGTATCCGCAATACGAACGCAAGCCAACACAGAAAACGCCGCTGAAAAACACCAGCATCAACTCTATTCGGATCAGCGGAGAGTAGTGATGAAACTGAACGCAGAGCGAGCCGCCAACAAATAACAAACAGAGCCACAGGTAGCGGTTGATCCGCCCCATATCCTGCTTGCGAGCCGCCAAAAGCCATGCGCCGGGAGCATCTTGCATTTAAAGATACTTCTGTGTCCACGCGATGCTCCGCAGCATCATATCGCTGGTGTAAGAATGACCATGCTCGCGGTAAACGACCAGCTCCAGCCGCTCGGGCGTCTCGCGATATTTTTCCTTGAGGCGCTCCTGAAGCTTACGCACGCCGTCGATGGGAATGACCTGGTCTTCATCGCCGTGCAGCATCAGCAGCGCGGCGGGCGTCATTTGGTTTGCAAGTTCGAGCGGGCTGATGGAGGCGGCCAGATCGTAAAGCGGGTGACCGGCGACAACGCCGTGGGGCGCAAGCATTCCCAGCCAGTCGGGAGTGCCCATCGCAATGGACGCCGCCGTGATGCGCGGCTCGGTGAGCAGGGCGGCGAACGCCACCACCCCGCCCAGCGATGTGGCGTGCAATGCGATGGAATCGACGCCAAGCCAGTCGATCATGCGGGAAACGTCCCGGACACTTTGCGAAACCAGCTCAAACATCGTGGAGACATAATTCTCGCGCAGAAGACGGTCCCGATCTTCGGCGCGCTCACGTTCGCCGTGCAGCGCGAGGTCACACGCCACGGCCCGAAAGCCGGCGCGCGCGAATGCATAGCCGGCTTGAAGCTGGTTTTCCTTGCGGCCGCCCAGTCCATGCAGCAGAAGCACCGATGGGAGCTTCGAGCCGAACGGCTCGGAGACTAGCGTCAAACACGGCAGGTCGTCCGCCGCCCAGTCCGATTCCAGGAGATATTGCGCCATATTTTTCCTTAAGGAGCAGTGGCGAGCGCCAGCAGCACGAGCAGAACACGGTTTCCGTGATCCGTCAGCGAATAACGGTTTCGGGCTGTTTGATCGATCAAGCCCGCGTGCATGAGATCGCGCAGATGATGATAAAGACTGCCGGTGGTGAGACTGGCGATCTCGCCAAGAACCGCGGCGCTTTCGCCTTCTTTCCCAAGCAACGCCCGCAGAAGACTGATCTTTGGGGCAGAGGAAACGGCGTCGCCGATGGCCGCCACCCGCTCATCGGTCACGCGCGCGATCTGCGCCGCCGTCACCGATTCCGTCACGTTCTTAATCTTCATCTCGCCCACGCCCGGCGTCCGGTACGATACGGAGTAGCTGACCGCAGCGTCACCCTTTTCGCGCTTCGGCGCGGGTTCCGGCGCAGCGGCGGGAGCGGGGGCCTCGCGCGATGCCGCCAGCGCGGCCTGCAGCGCGCGCATATCGGCCTGAAGCTGCTTGATCGCTTCCTTGGTCTTGCCGGTATCCTTGACTTTAGTTTCCATTATCATTATCCATTTCTGGATTATTGTAGCATTGAAACAACAATCTGTCAAACAGAGTGGACAGATTTGCGTGAGAAAGGTATACTCCCAGCGATCTCCCGTCGATTCCAGAAGAATGTCGCTCATCAGACAAGACGCTTTCGGCCCGAGGAAAAGTACCCATGCAAAAAATTCTGGTCGTAGACGACGAAGCTCCGATCGTCGACGCCATCTCGTATAATCTCTCGAAAGAAGGCTTCGCGGTCGTCACGGCGTTTGACGCCGACGAATGCCTTGCCCGTATCGCCACGGAAAAACCGGACCTGATCGTCCTGGACGTGATGCTTCCCTCCGGCAGCGGCCTGGACATCTGCCAGCGCCTGCACCGCGACGGATCGACGGTTCCCGTGATTCTGCTCACCGCCCGCGCCGCCGAAACCGACTGCCTGCGCGGATTTGAAGCCGGCGCCGACGATTATGTCGTCAAGCCGTTCCGAATGCGCGAACTGATGGCCCGGGTGCACGCCCATCTGCGCCGCGCCGGAACCGATTCCGTCGCCGTGGAAGCCGCCAAGGCCGCCGATGAAGTCCTGCAATTCCAGTGGGAACAGTCTTCGATCCAGATCAACAGCGACCGACGCGAAGTCAAACGCGACGGCGCGCCGATCCCGCTGTCGCGCAAGGAGTTCGATCTTCTGACTCTGATGGCGACCAATCGAGGCCGCGTATTCGACCGGCAGACGCTGCTCGCGCGTGTTTGGGGCGAAGACTGCTATGTCGATGACCGCACCGTGGACGTCCATATCCGCTGGCTGCGGGAAAAACTGGAGCACACTCCCGCCCGTCCCGAGATGCTTCTGACTGTCCGCGGCGTCGGCTACAAGTTCCAGGGTTAACCGAAGATGCGCAAGGCTCCTCCATTCCCATTCTCACAATGGCTGCAGCCAAAGCGCTCACCCGACGAGGCCGATCTCGCCGCGCCGACGGCAGCCATAGATGTCTGCCCGGTGGACGAATCGGCGCGCTGGAAAGCGGTGATGGCGAGCACCGACGACGCTATTCTGCTCGTGGACGCCTCATCGCATATTCTTCTCAAAAACCCCGTGGCCTCCCGTCTTTTCTCCAAAGCCTCGCAAACCGAGAAGAACCGCTCAGAGCGTCTTTCAGAGACCCTCTTCGGCTTTACCCTGAGCCGCGAGCTGGACGATCTGTTCCGCAAGTCACACGATCGCGCCGTCGTCGTGGAAGCGGAAATCACCCTCACTCAGAGCGTCTCGCGCAGCCTGCACACGCGCGTCGCGCCGGTTTCCAGCGATGAATTTCTCATCGTCATGCGCGATCTGACGGAGCTGCGCCGACTGGAGCGCGTGCGCCGCGACTTCGTCGCCAATGTCTCCCACGAATTGCGCACCCCCCTCACGTCGATCAAGGCCATGGCGGAAACGCTTCTGGATGGCGCGCGCACGGATGAATCCGTCGCCGAACGCTTCCTGGAAACCATTATCCGTGAATCGGATCGCCTCGTCCGCCTTTCGTCCGATCTCCTCGATCTCTCGCGCGTCGAAGCGATGGGCGTCAATCGTGAGCCGGAAGACATCGCCGTTCTGCTGTGGGATGTGTGCGGGCGCCTGACGGCGCAGGGGGAAAAGGCGGGGGTCACGATCATCAACGAGGTGCGCCCTCCCCTGGTGGCCGAAGCCGATCACGATGAGATGGCGCAAGTGTTCGTCAACCTGCTCGACAACGCGATCAGCTACACCCCCCGCGGCGGCGCCGTCCGCCTTTACGCTACCGAGGCGGCCGACAGCCTGACGATCCACGTTGCCGACACCGGCATCGGGATCCTCAAAGACGATATTCCCCGTTTATTCGAGAGATTTTATCGCGCCGACAAAGCCCGCAGCCGCGCCTCCGGCGGAACGGGATTGGGACTGGCGATCGTGAAGCACATTGTGGAAAACCACGGGGGGACGGTGTCGGTGCAGAGTGAATACAACAAGGGAAGCACGTTCAGCGTGACGCTAATGCGGAAGTGACCTATTCCCCCGCGCTAAAGCGCGGGGGAATAGGTCCCGAAACGCCGGGGAAAGAGGTCACTCCCCCAGCCACCCCGCCACATCCTTCGCGTGATACGTCAGGATAATATCCGCACCCGCCCGCTTCATCGATGTCATGATTTCCATCACGGCGGCTTTCTCATCAATCCAGCCGTTCGCCGCCGCCGCCTTCACCATCGAATACTCACCAGATACGTTATACACAGCGACGGGGAGATCCGTCGCATTGCGTACTTCACGGACGATATCCAGAAAGTAAAGCGCGGGCTTCACCATCACGATGTCCGCGCCTTCGGCGATATCCAAATCTAATTCGCGCAGGGCTTCCCGGCGATTGGCGGGGTCCATCTGGTAGGATTTGCGGTCGCCGAACTTAGGCGCGCTATCGGCGGCTTCACGGAAGGGGCCGTACATCGCCGTGGTGTACTTTACGGAGTAGGCCATGATCGGCGTTTCGGTAAATCCCTGGGAGTCTAATACGGAGCGCAGGGCGCCGACACGACCGTCCATCATGTCGGAGGGGGCGACGATGTCCGCGCCCGCCGCCGCGTGGGACAGGGCAGTGCGCGCCAGAAGGTCCAACGATTCGTCGTTGACGACGTAACCATCGCGAACGATACCGCAGTGGCCGTGCGACATATACTCGCACAGGCAGACGTCGGTGATTACGAGAAGATCGGGATTGTCGGCCTTCAATGCGCGCACGGCGCGCTGGACGACGCCGTTATCGGCGTAGGCAGTGGTGGCGAGATCATCT